>NZ_JBSFGK010000045.1:0-66816 GCF_053596495.1 Kitasatospora sp. NPDC001683 | reverse complement strand
AGGCGATGGAAGACGAAGCCGCCGAGGACGACCGGCTCGGAGAAGACGAATACGACGAAGAGGAGGAGCCCGAGGAGGAGTACGACGACGAGGCCGACACACGTCGGGCACGACGGGGGAAGGCTGGGAATCCTCACCGGTCAGTCAGGTGGTGGCCGGTACGACATTGGTGGCGGCGACCGCGGGGCGGACCGATCTGGCCAGGTCCACGGCATCGCCCTGGGCCCAGATGTGGGTGAAGAAGAGGCGCGGTTCGTCCGTCAGGCCGTGGTTGTGGAGTTCGACGAGTTCGATGCCGCCCCGCCGCAGCACCGCGAGCACCTCCTGGACCTCGGTGGCGACCATGGCGAGGTCGCCGCTGAGCACGGCCCGTCCTCCGCCGAGCGGCTGGAAGTTGAAGGCCGAGGTCGCGCCCAGGCCGGGTGGCAGGACGTGCCCCTCGTCGACGATGGTCTCGCGGCGGACGAAGACGCACGTATGGACGTCCTCGCCGCTGTTGCCCGTGGCCCCCAGTGCGGCGTCGATGCCGGCGGTGTCCAGATCGAGGGGCCGGGGCGGTTCGGGCGGGCGCGGTGCCGGCGTACCGGTGCGGTCGAGCGCGGTCCGCAGCCCGCAGGCCAGTGCCACGGCGTCGTGGCCGTGTGCGCAGACATGGGTCCACCAGACGTCCGGCGACTGCTCCGGCAGGTGTTTGTGGAGGGCGGTCAGGGCGATCCCCTGAGCCTGGAGCGCGTCGGTGAACGCCGGCAGCTCGTCTCCGGTCACCACCAGATCGCCCATCATCAGGGTGCTGCCGTCGTCGTACCGCGCGAAGGAGGCGTGCGAGCCCAGCGCGAGCCCGGGGGTGATGGTGACGCCACGGCTGACCACGTGCAGGTCGTGTCGCGGGAAGGGCGTGTGGTGGTAGGTCCTTCGGATGAGGTTGCCCGGGCGGCCGAGGGCGCGCGCGATGTCGCCCCAGTCCGCCTCGCTGGTGGTCACCGGGTTGGGGGCGGACCCCATGCCGCCGGAACCGTGGGCTGCGGCCGACCTCATGGCCGCATCCCCCGCCAGGCCGGCCAGCACTGGTATCAGCCCGGCCGCCGCCAGCAGCGGTCGTCGGGGCACGGCGGGGGGAACGGGGTTCCCGGGGTTCGCGTCTTCGGTCTTCACCTTTGGTCTCCCAGGATGCCCCGGCCTTCTGGCCGGGGAGGAGTGGGGCGGGGGGGCGGGTACGGGAGCCGGTCCCCGCGTCGTGGCCACGGCGGCGCGCGGGTGACGGCTCCCGTCCGGGTCGGCCGCCAGGGTGTGCCGGCGGCCGGACGAACGATCGGATGGGGGAACGATCGGATGGGGGAAAGGCTCGGTTTCGGTCAGGAACCGGGGGACGCCCAGGTGCCCAGGGACATCTCGGCGGTGATGCCCGGACCGAACCCCGCCATCAGCCCGTGGTGGCCGTCGCGAGCCGACTCCTCGTCGAACATCCGGGCCAGGGCGTCGAGCACGACCGCACTGGCGATGTTGCCGCACTGGGTGAGGGTGGCCCGGCTGAAGCGGAACGCCTCGGGCGGCACCTCCAGGAAGCGGCTCAGGTCGTCCAGGATCCGCGGACCGCCGGCGTGGATGATGTAGAAGTCCAGCGCGCCCGCGTCCCACTGGTGCTGCTCGGCGACCGCGCGCAGGGCAGGGCTGAGGGGCTCCATCGTCCCTGGCACCCGCCTGTCCAGCTGGAAGTGGAATCCGGTGGGGCGGACCGCGTAGGAGATCCACTCCTCGGTGTTCGGGATGAGGTACGAGCCGTTGCGCTCCAACCGGATCCCGGTGCCGCCCTCGCCCCGGACCACGGCGGCGGCGATCCCGTCGCCGAACAGGCCGTTGGAGAGCAGTGACCCCACGCCCAGGTCGGTGGGCTGGTAGCACAGGGAGCAGAACTCGCAGGCCACGATCAGCACGTTGGAGCCCGGATAGGCCGAGCAGAAGTCATGGGCCCGGTTCACCGCCGCGCCGCCGGCCGCACAGCCCAGTTGGGCGATCGGCAGCTGCCGGGTCTCCGGCCGGAAGCCCAGCTTGTTGATCAGCCACGCCGTGAGCGACGGCATCATGAAACCCGTGCACGACACGTAGACGATCAGGTCGATCTGCGACGGCTCCACTTGGGCCGTTTCGAGGGCCCTGACCACCACCGCCGGGACGCGGGCCTTGGACTCGGCCTCGAAGACGGCGCTCCGCTCGTCGAACCCCGGGTGCTTCAGCACCGTGTCGATGGGTTGGATCAGGTGTCGCTTCCGCACCCCGGTGTTCTTGATGAGGCGCAACGCCAGATCGAGCTGGGGATGGTTGTGATGGAGCCTGCGCGCCAGTTCGAGGGTTTCCTCGTTGGTGATGACGTGCTCCGGCACGGCTATCGCCGGCTTGCACAGAACGGCCATGGGACTTCCTCCTGACGGGCGGAGTTCCCGGTGCGACCCTGGCGAGGCGGGGAGTTCAGCACTGGACGGCAACCGCTGCGAGCCGGACGCGTGGAGACGGCACGGCGGCGGGACTCACCGGGCGGGGCCCAACGGCGTGGCGGACGAGCCGGCAGAGCGAGGATTCGGATGCTCGCCGTGCGGGTGGTTGCGCCGGCCGCGAGTTGGTTCGGGCCACGTCAGCCCAATGTACGGAAGGTGGGTCCCGCGCGCACGTCGGCCCGCGCACTCCGAGGTGCGCGGGCCGACGTACGCGGCGATGCCGGAAACGAGGTGGCGGTGGGCGAGCGCCGGAGCGTGCGGCACCGTCACCAGGTGACCGGCAGCCCGAGCGGATAGCGCCAGATCGACGAGGTGTTCCACGCAAGCTCCGCGGCCGGCTTCGCCAGCGCGATCCTGGGGAAGCGCTCCAGCAGGGTCCCGAGGGCGACTTCGAGCTCGGTGATGGCCAGCGGTGCGCCGAGGCAGTGGTGCGCGCCCCAGCCGAAGGTCATGTGGGAGGGGCTGGTCCGCTCCAGGACCAGCTCGTCGGGCCGCTCGAACCTGCGGCCGTCCCGGTTGGCGGTCAGGTAGGAGACGTGCACGATGTCCCCCGCCGGGATCGTCACCCCGCTCAGCTCCACGTCCTCAAGGGCCACCCGGGGGATGCCGACGCCCTTGCGGAAGGGGATGAAGCGCAGCATCTCATGGATCACCTGGGTGAGCATCTCGGGCCGCTCGCGCATGGTGGCGCGCACCTCCGGCCGGGTGAGGATGGTGTACGAGAGGTTGCCGAGCTCGTACGTCGTGGTGTCCTGGCCGGTGATCAGCAGGACCATGGCCATCACGGTGAGTTCCTGCTCGTCGAGGACCTCGTCCCCGTCGCGGGCCGTGGCCAGCGCGCTGATCAGGTCGTCACCGGGGTTCCTGCGCCGTTCGGCCGTCAGCTCGGCGAAGTACGCCCGCAGGTCGGCCTTGGCCCGCACCGCGTCCGCCTTGTTGTCCAGGTCCATGTTCATCATCGTCCGGGCGTTGGCGCGCAGCCGTGCGCTGTCGGCCTCGGGGATCTCCAGGACCTCGCAGATCGTGATCAGCGGGAGCGGGTGGGCCAGGTGCTCCATGAGGTCGGCCGGCGGACCCTGGTCCCGCATGCGGTCCAGCAGCTCGTTCACCACGTGCTGGGTACGGTCCCTCATCCGCTCGATGTGGTCGGGTGTGAAGCCCTTGGACACCAGGCTGCGCAGGCGGGCGCTGGCGGGCGGGTCCATGACGTTGATCGCCTCGGCCTGGACGATCGGCTCGGGAGTCATGCGCGGGAAGTCCCGGCCGACGATGGCGTGGCGGCTGAAACGCCGGTCAGTGGTCACCGTGCGCACGTCGTCGTACCCCGTGACGAGCCAAGCCTCCCCCTCGCCGTAGGGGAGGCGGATGCGGCTGACCGGTGCGTCGTTCATGAGCTGTCGGAGCGTCGGGTCGAACTCAAGGGCTTCGGCGAAGTCGAACGGGCAGTTCCGTGCGCTGGAGTCAGAGGACATGCGGACCTCCAGGTCTGGGCCGTGCGGGCCGGATGGGACGGCGGATGATGGACTGAGCACCGGTACCCGTTCGGTCGGCCGCGCACACCGGTGGAGGTGCGGGACCGCCGGTAATTCATTCGGGCTGATCAGCGGCAGGAGCGCCCGGCCCCCGTCCCGCGGTCGCCCCGGCCGCCGCGCGTCGGTCCGCCGCCCGGCTGCTCACGGCCACCGCGAGGCCACGCTGGACGAGCCGGCACCGCCGCCCCCTCGCCGCCTGGACCGACCCACAGGGCGGGGAGGCCGGGTCCTAGGACCGTCCGTCGATCTAGGACGAACGCACGACCCGGTCCCGAGCCGGGCGGCCGATCCGCGGCCAGCCCCGGCGGCGGGATCGTTGGCCCCATGAACGAAGCACCGCACATCGCCCCCGCCCCCGTCGCCCTCGTCACCGGCGCCTCCCGCGGCCTCGGGCTGGCCCTCGCGCACGCCCTCGCCGCCGAGGGCTGGCAGCTGGTGATCACCGCCCGTGGCGCGGCCGAACTGGCCGAGGCCGAGGCGGCCCTGGCCGCCGTGACCAAGGTCGTCGCCCTGCCGGGATCGATCGTCGACGACGACCACCGGGCCCGGCTGGCCGAGGCCGCCGAAGGTCTCGGCGGCGCGAGCCTGCTGGTCAACAACGCCGGTTCGCTCAACGGCGCCGCTGCCCCGGGAGCCGAACCGCTGCCCCGGCTGGCCGACTTCCCGCTGCCGGACCTGCTGGAGCTGTTCGAGGTCAACGCGCTCGCCCCGATCGCCCTCACCCAGCTCGTCCTGCCCCAACTGCGCGCCCGCTCCGGCGCCGTCCTCAACATCAGCTCGGACGCCGCCGTGGAGCCCTACCTCGGCTGGGGCGGCTACGGCGCCAGCAAGGCCGCGCTCGACCAGGCCACCGCCGTACTCGCCAGGGAGGAAGCGGAGTTGAGGGTCTGGGCGGTCGACCCGGGCAACATGCGCACCCGGATGCTGCAGGAGGCCAGCCCGGGCGAGGACATCTCCGGCGAGCCGCTGCCCGAGCAGATCGCGTCCGTGCTGCTCGGCCTGCTGCGCGACCGCACCCACTCCGGCCGCTACCGCGCGGCGGACCTGGCGGCGGCGCCGGCCGCCGACCGGGGTGGGCGATGACGTCCCTGACCGAGCCGGGTCTCGACGTCACCGTCCCGCCCGAACTCTCCGCCCGCGCACCGGCGGAGGCGCGCGCCGGCGCCCGGGACGGCGTGCGGATGCTGGTCGGCCGGCGGGCCAGCGGCGCCGTGGAGCACCGCCGCTTCCCCGAACTGCCGGAGGTGCTGCGCCCGGGGGACCTCCTGGTGGTCAACGACTCGGCCACCCTCCCGGCCGCCCTGCCGGGCCGGTTGCCGGACGGCACCCCGGTCGCGCTGCACCTGTCCTCCGCGCAGCCGGACCAACGGGGAGCCCACCTGGTCGAGTTGCGCCGGGTGGTACCGGGCGCCGCGGCGGCCTACTACCCGCCGCAGGAGTCCCCGGCCCGGCCGGGTCTGCGCGTCGCACTTCCGGCCGACGGCACGGCCGAGCTGGTGCAGCCCTTCACCGCCCGCCTCTGGTGTGCCGAACTCACCCTGCCCGAACCCCTGTTGGGGTACCTGTCACGGCACGGCCGGGCGATCCGGTACGGCTACGTGGACCACGACTGGCCGCTCGAGGCCTACCAGACGGTCTTCGCCAGCGTGCCCGGCAGCAGCGAAATGCCCAGCGCCGCCCGCCCGTTCACACCACGGACGGTGGCCCGGCTGGCCGGTCGGGGCGTGCTGCTCGCACCGGTCACCCTGCACACCGGGGTGGCCTCGCCGGAGGCGCACGAGGCCCCGTACGCCGAGCGCTTCCACGTCCCGGCGACCACCGCCCGGCTGGTCGACCACGTCCGGGCCGGCGGCGGCCGGGTGATCGCCGTCGGCACCACCGTCGTGCGCGCCCTGGAGTCGGCCGTCACGCCGGACGGCACGCTCCAGGAGGCCGACGGCTGGACGGAGTTGGTGATCACCCCGGAGCGCGGGGTGCGCGCGGTGGACGGCCTGCTCACCGGCTGGCACGAGCCGCGCGCCTCCCACCTGCTGATGCTGGTCGCCGTCGCGGGCCGCCCACTGCTGGCGCACTGCTACCGGGAGGCCGTCCAACAGCGGTACCTGTGGCACGAGTTCGGCGACGTCAACCTGCTGCTGCCGGACTGACGGACCCTCGCGTCAGCCGGTGGCGGTGCGCTCTCGTCCGCGCGGGCCGTCACCGAGCGACTGGTCGCAGGCGCAGGTGAGGCGGAGCGGCGCTCAGGCCAGCAGGGTCCGTGCCACGTGGTGGGTGTCCAGGTACTCCCGGACGGTGGTGATCAGGCCGTTCTGAACGGTGAACACGCCGAGGCAGTGGTTCTCGTACGCGGCGCCGTTGGCCGCCTTGCCGACGACGGTCCACTCGGCCACCGCCTGCGGGCCGTCGGCGAGGACATGGGTGAGGGTGATGGTCGGCAGGCCGTCGGGGGCGAAGAGGGTGCCGACCTGGCCGAGGAAGTCGCCGAAGATCTCCTGCTTGCCGCGCCAGGTGCGGGAGAGCTCGAGGCTGCCCGGGTAGGTCCAGGCGGCGTCCTCGGCGAACAGGGCGATGGCGGCGTCCAGTTCGCCCGCGGCGAGCCGGGTGACGTACTCGGTGACGACGGTGCGGGCGTCGGCCTGCTGCATGGTGGGCTCCTCTGGTCCGTCCGGTCGGGGCTCTCCCGCCGTGGCAACAGGAAAGCCCAGCGGTCCTTCCGGCGGCCAACAACCCCCGGACCGCGCCGACAACCATCCGTTGTTTCATGCGGTCGGGAAGCCCGGCGGCAGCTCCAGCTCGAACCAGACCACCTTGCCGTTCGCGGTCCGGCGGCTGCCCCAGCGGTGCGCCAGCTCGTTGACCAGGTGGATGCCGCGCCCGCCCTCGTCCTCGTTGCGGGCGTGGCGGATCCGGGGCGTGCCGCCCTCCCGGTCGGCGACCTCGACGGTGAGCACCCGGTCGCAGAACAGCCGCAACTGGGTGGGGGATCCGGCGTGCACCAGGGCGTTGGTGATCAGCTCGCTGGTGAGCAGCTCGGCCCAGTCCACGAGCGCGGCCAGGCCCCAAGAGGTCAGCGTCTCGCGGGTGAAGCGGCGTGAGTGGGCGACCATCGCGTGGTCGCCGGTGAGCGGCAGGTTGGCGATCAGGTCGGCGCCCTCCGGGCGGACCTGCGCCATGATCACGGCGATGTCGTCCTCGGCGGTGCGCCCGGTGAGCCGGGTCAGGACGGCGTCGCAGGTCTGCTCCAGCGAGCGGCTCCGGTCGGCGACCGTACGGCAGAGCAGTTGCAGGCCCTCGTCCAGGTCGCGGCCCCGGCGCTCGACCAGGCCGTCCGTGTAGAGGGTCAGGATGGCCTGCTCGGGGAGGGTGAACTCGACGCTCTCGAACTCGACTCCGCCCACGCCGAGCGGTGCGCCGGGCGGCAGGTCGACCAGGTGGGCGTTGCCCTCGGTGTCGGCGACCACGGGCGGCAAGTGGCCGGCGCAGGCGGCGGTGCAGCTGCGGTCCGCCGGGTCGTAGAACACGCAGACGCAGGTGGCGAACTGGCCCTCGCCGAGCGCTGTGGTAGTCTCGTCCAGCCGGTGCAGCACCCGTTCCGGGTTGAGCTCCAGGATCATCAACGTCCGTGCCACAGTCCGTAGTTGGCCCATGGTGGCGGCAGCCCGGATGCCGTGTCCCATCACGTCGCCGACGATCAGCGCGACCCGCCCGGAGGAGAGCGGCACCACGTCGAACCAGTCGCCGCCGACCTCGCTGACCACGCTGCTGGGCAGGTAGCGGTAGGCGAGCTCCAGCCCGAGCGTGCGGTGGATCTCCTGGGGCAGCAGGCTGCGTTGGAGCGTGAGCGCGGTGTCCCGCTCCCGGCGGTAGAGCCGGGCGTTGTCGATCGCCAGCGCGGTGCGGGCGGCCAGCTCCTCGGCCAGCGAACGGTCCGCCGCGCCGAACGGCGCCGGATTGCGGGTGCGGAGGAACTCCGCGCCGCCCAGTACGAGTCCGCGCGCCACCAGCGGCACCATCAGGTACGAGTGGATCCCGGCGGCCAGCCCCGGCTGCACCCGGTCGGGGGAGGCGACGATCCGCCGCAACTCCTTCTCGGTCACCTCGGAGACCAGGATCGACCGCCGGGTGCGCAGGCTCTGCGCGTACACCTCGGCGGACTGCGAGGTCTCGCCGACCTGGTCGGCGGCCGCCGTCATGCTGCCGTCCGGCGCCAACTCGCCGACCGCCACCGCGCGCATCAGCACCGATCCGTCCCTCGGCACCGGGCCGGGCTCCTCACCACCGAGCACCGTGTCCCGCAGGTCCACCGTGACGAAGTCGGCGAAGCGCGGGATCACCACGTCCACCAACTCCTTTGCCGTGCGGTGCAGATCGAGCGTGGTGCCGATCCGGTTGCTGGCCTCGTTCAGCAGACCCAACCGCTGCTGGGCGGCCCAGGCCTCGTCCAGCGCCCGCTGCCGGGCGGCGGCCGCGTCGCGCTCGCGGGTGAACAGCAGCGCGTTGTCGATCGACACCGCCGCCCGCACCGCCAACTCCCCGGCCAGCGCGAGGTCCTTGTCCTCGTACGGGCTTTCGACCAGGGTCCGGTAGAAGCCCGCGACGCCGACCGGACCGCCGCGCGCGATCAGCGGGACGACCATGAACGAGCGCACGTTCTGCTCCCGTACGGCCGCGGTGCGCACCGGGTCGTCGGCGAACCAGGCCATGCCCTCCTCGTCCATCCGCGGCACCAGCACCGGCTTGCGGTGCGCCAGGCTCCACGCGTACGGCGAACCGGGCGGGAAGCGGTGCACCCCGCCCAGCCGGGCGATCGGCGCCATGGTCGAGCCGCGCACCGAATGGAAGGCCATCCGCCGCAGCAGCGCCGAACCGTCCGCCGGGGGCCGCACCTCGCGCTCGCCCCGGACCAGCTCCTCCAGCACCTCCACCACCACCGTGTCGGCCAGCCGGGGCGTCGCCACCTCGGCCAACTCGTTCGCGGTGCGGTCGAGATCGAGCGTGGTGCCGATCCGGGCGGAGGCCGCGTTGACCAGCGCCAGCCGCTCCTGCGCGGCCTTCGCCTCGCGCAGCGCCTGCTGCCGCGCCAGCACCGTCTGGTGCTGGCGCAGGTACAGCCGGGCGTTGTCGATCGCGACCGCCGCGCGCGAGGCCAGCTCCTCACCGAGGGTGATGTCGGCCTCGGCGAAGGACTCGCGCTCGCCGCGCCGCGAGTACACCACCATGCCCAGCGTGGTGCCGCGCGCCACCAGCGGCGTGATCCGCACCGAGCGCGGCCGGTCGCCCAGGAACGCCCGGCGGCGGCTCTCGCTGATGCCGTCGGCCAGCGGCGGCAGCTCCCAGGACGGCACCACCACCGTCCGCCCGGTGATCAGCGCCCGGGCGTACGGGGAGTCCGGCGGCAGCTCGTACACCGAGTCCACCGGCAGCGACTCGGCCGGATACAGCGGGTCGGCGGTCGACAGCGCCAGGCGGCGCACCAGCTGCCGGGCGTCCGGAGCGGGCGGCTCGACGTTGCGCCCGGCGATCAGCGCCTCCAGCGCGAACACCCCGCTGATGTCCGCGACGCTGGGCACCATCGCGTCGGCCAGCTCGCGGGCGGTCTGCCGCAGGTCCAGTGTGGTGCCGATCGAGGCGGTCGCGTCGACGAGCAGCGACAGCCGCTCCTGCGCCCGGGCCGCCCGAGCCTCGGCGCGGTAGCGCTCCGTCACGTCGATGACCGTCGCGCTCACCCCGAGCACCCGCCCGCCCTGGTCCGCCAGCCGGAAGTACGAGGCGGACAACGCCCGGTCGCGCCGTGGATCCTCCGGCGCGCGGCCCTGCGAACGGAAGTCCACCACCGGCCGGCCGCTCGCCAGCACCTCCCGCATCACCGCCTCGGCCTCGGCGGCGTTGGTCCCCGGCAGCACCTCGGTCAGCCGGTGGCCCAGGTGCGCCTCGGCGGCCAGCCCGTTGGTGAGCGCCAGCGCCTCGTTCAGCCGGACGTAGCGCAGGTCGGTGTCGAAGACGGCCATGCCGACCGGGGACTGGGTGAAGAAGCCGTCCAGCACGGCGAGATCCGCCTGGATCCGGCGCAGCGTCGTCACCTCGGAGGCCACCGCAAGCACCAACGGCGCCCCACCGGGCCCGCGGATGGGATGGGTACGGAACTCCAGGTTCACCAGGTGCCCGTCCCGGTGCCGCACCGGGAACACCCCGGACCACTCCCGGCCCGCCAGGATCTCCGCGAACAGCTCCAGCACCTCGGGCCGCTGCTCGTCCGAGATCAGCAGCTTGGCCGCCTTCGCGCCCACCGCCTCGTCCGCACGGTAACCGAGCAGTGCCTCCGCGTCGCCGCTCCAGTGCAGGATCCGCCCGTCGGCCTCGACCAGTGCCGTGGCGATCGGCACCATCAGCAGGACGTCCTGCTGAGGCTCCCCCCGGCGCTGTCCGTCGTCGTTCACCATGGCCAGAGAACCGCCCAACCACCCGGGAGCTCGTTCCCACCAGCCCTGCCATCCTCGCACGCGGCCCCCGGCCACCGCTCATCGTGACCCCCGGGCTGCCCGGCAGCACCCATGGCCCCGGACGGTCGCCCGGACAGCCCACCCTCACGGTCGTCGTACCCCACCTGCCACCACGGCCCCGATCCACACCGCAGCGCCGGCAAACGAAGTCGACGGGGCCTCCCGCTCCCGCGTGGTAACGCTCCCACGGGCGAGAGGACTTGGGCGGACACCCATCCGGCACTCGGAGGACGCCGCGATCCTCGGAGCAGTGCCGACGGCAACGTCGGCCGCAGCCCGTTCAAGGAGACTCCCGTGCCCGACTTCGGCGGAGGATTCACCGACCTCGACGAAACCACCATCGACCAGCTCGAAGAACCACCGACGATGCCGCTGAGGCCACCGCCGGAGAGGACATCGCACCCGGCGAGTGAACCCCCGTACACCCGGCGCTCGGGCTCGGCACGGGAAGTCGGCGGGTCCGACTTCCTGCGTTGGCTCGGTCCGGCTGCGGGGCAGGGGAGTTCCACCCACCCGACCTCCGCACCCGCACGGGCGTTGGACCGGGCGTGTCGCGCGTGGGAAGTCGGCGGGTCCGACTTCCTGTGTTGCCCCGGGGCCAGCGGCCGATGTGGGCCTTTTCGTTGCCGCTCGGGCGTTGAGTGCGCGCTATGCGCGAGAAGTCGGCCGGTCCGACTTCCTGGGCGCGCTTGTCTCGCCCCTGGGTTTCGGTGTCGGTCCGGCGAGGCAAACGGCGGCGACGACGACGAGGATGACGTGGCTGGTGCAGTTGCCAGGGGCCGAGCTGCGGCCTCCGGACGGGTGCTGACCAAGGGTAGCCGCGCGCGGGAAGTCGGCGGTCTGACTTCCTGTGCGCTCGGTGTGGCCCCGGAGCATGGGTGGTGCGCTTCGGGTGGATGGTGAGGCGCCGGGGGCGGTGGCCGTGATGGTGCGGTTGGTGCCTGTTGCCGGGGCGCGGGCCGAGGGTTGTGTCGCTGCGCGTGAGAAGTCGGCCGGTCCGACTTCCTGCGCGTTCGGCCCGGCCCCGGGTTACCGGGTGGTGGTGCGGGTTCCGGTGGGGCAGAGGGTGTCCGGTGCCCGGGGTGCGGGCTGAGGGTTGTGGCTGTGCATGGGAAGTCGCCGGGTCCGACTTCTCGTGTGGTCGGGCCGGGGGCGGGTCATCGGGTGGTGGTGTGTTCGGGGGTGGTGCGGGATTCGGCGCTGCGGGCGGCGAGGGCCAGGGCGGCGCCGGCGAGGCAGAGGGCGGCGGCGACCAGGGTGGCGCGGTCGGTGCCGGTGGCGAGGGCGTGGGCTGCGGCCTCGGGGCCGGGGGTGGTGGGGCGGGCGGAGCCGGCGACGGCGACGGTCACGGCGACGCCCAGGGCCGAACCGAGGTAGCGGGAGGTGTTGTTGGCCCCGGAGCCCATGGCGGCCCGGTGAGCCGGGACGCTGCTGACCGCGAGCCGGGCGAGGGCGGCGTTGAGGACGCCGCTGCCGATGCCGGCGACGGCCAGGCCGGGGGCCAGCCGGAGCCAGGAGGAGCCGGGCGTGAGCCCGTACAGTCCGGCCTCGCCGAGGCCGCAGATCAGCAGGCCGATGGCGACCTGGGTGGTGGCCGACAGGTGGGCGGCCAGCCGTCGGGCCTGGAGGGCGGCGACCACGGACAGGCCGGACCAGAGGGCCAGTACTCCGCCCGCGGCCAGGCCGGAGAGGCCGAGCACCCCCTGGAGCAGGGTGGGCAGGTAGCTCATGAAGCCGACCAGCGAGAGTCCGGTGAACAGGGCGCCGCCGGTCGCGGCGATGAAGCCGGGGCTGCGGAACAGCGCGAGGTCGAGCATCGGCTCGCGGACCTTCGCCTCGACCACCGCGAAGGCCGCGAGCAGTACCACCCCGCCGACCAGCAGGGCCGCCACGATGGGCCGTGCCCAGCCGCTGCGGCCCTCGGCGAGTCCGGCGATGAGCAGGGAAGTCCCGGTGGTGAGGGTCAGCACGCCGTACGGGTCGAGCGCGCGGGGCCGGTCGGCCCGGGACTCGGTGAGGCAGGCGGCGGCGCAGCCGGCCACGGCGGCCGATACGACGGCGAGCCCGCCGTTGACCGCGCGCCAGCCGGCCCACTGCTGGACCAGCGCGCCGTAGACCGGCCCGACCGCGATGCCGAGACCGACGGCCGCGCCCCAGATCCCGAGCGCCCGGATCCGGCCCGGGCCAGCCGGGTGGGCGTGACTGATCAGGCCGAGCGCGGGTGCCAGGACGGCGGCCGAGGCGACGCCGAGCAGTACGCGCGCGGCCAGGTAGACGGCGCCGCCGGGGGCGAGCGCGGCCAGGGCTTCGGCGGCAGCGAAGAGCAGCACACCGAAGGTGAAGACCCGCTTGCGGCCGTGGTCGTCGGCGGCGCTGCCGGCCGTGAGCAGGAGTGCCGAGATGCCGACCAGGGTGCCGGTGAGGATCCAGGTGCGGCCCGAGGCGCCGAGGTGGGCGGCCTGGGCGGTGGCGGCGAGTGCGGCGGTGGGGGCGGTGTAGGCGACGGTGACCAGGGCGGTCGCGGCGGCCGTGACGGCCAGCGTGGCGCCGGGCCGGACGGGCGCGGTGGTCGGAGCCGACACCGCAGCCGGGGCGGGGGAGGCGGGGGCGGAGCCGGGTGGTGCGGGGGGCATGGGTGTTCCCTCCGGAGGGCGGACCAGTGGGTCTGGTGAATGAACCTTCGTCTCGGGCAGCACGCTACCACCGCCGGTCTGTTCATTGAACCCGCTTCGACGGTGGACTACGCTGGCCCGCATGGCCCTGGGAACCGACTACGAACTGCAGGAGTGCGCACTGGCCCGCGCCCTGGAGGTGGTCGGCGAGCGCTGGAGCCTGCTGATCGTCCGCGACGCGTTCTACGGAGTGCAGCGCTTCAACGACTTCCTCGCTCACCTCGGCATCCCACGCGCCGTCCTCACCGCACGCCTCAACGCCCTGGTCGCGGCCGGGGTGCTGCGCAAGGAGCCGTACCAGCGGACGCCGCTGCGCCACGGCTACCTGCTCACCGAGACCGGCCTCGAACTCTGGGGCCCGCTCTACCAGTTGAGCCGCTGGGGCGGTCGGCACGCGACCCCGGGCGGCCCGCACCACCTGTTCGCGCACGCCGGCTGCGGCACCGACCTGGACGTCGTCGGCGCCTGCCCCACGTGCGGCGGCGGGCCCGTCCCGCCGGCCGAGGTCGCCATGCGCCCCAACCCCGCCCACGCCGGGGGCCACCGCGAGGACCCGGTCTCCCGCGCCCTGGTCCGCCCGCACCTGCTGCTCGAACCGATCGCCTCGGCCGCGGCGTAGCGGGGCACCACCGGGGCGGGCAGGCCGACGAGGCCGCCGGCAGGTCGCCGACGGCCTCGCGGGCGCCGCACCCACAGCAGGCAGATGCTGCCCGCCACGGAGCCACCGGCCAGCCCGGCGACCACCACGCCGACGTGCCGGCCCGCGAGCCGGTCGGCGGTCTGCTCCACGAGGCGGGCGAGTTCGTCATGTGCGGTGAGCCCAGGCGGCCGCGACCTGCGAAGTCGTCCGCCCGGAAGACGATTTCGGCCGCCCCGGATGCTCCCACGGCCGTACGCCCCGCTCCGCCCGATTGCGCCTCACGAAGTACGGACACCACAGCCTGCTGCTCCCGCCCAGGAACAGCGCACCGACCCGCCCGCCACCGACCCGACCCGCCCCGTCCATGGATCGCCGACACCGTATGGCCGTGAAGTGCCTTACCAGCACCGGTGGTTGGAGTGCGCCGCCTACCCCTACGCCTCGCCGAGCGCCGCCCGCAGCCGCGCCGCGACCTCCGCCGCCCCCGCCTCGTCCGGGTACTTCCCGCGCGGCCAGAAGAACCCGCGCAGCCCGTCCTTGGGATTGCGCGGCACCACGTGGACGTGCAGGTGCGGCACCGACTGGCTGATCCGGTTGTTCGCCGCCACGAAGCTGCCCGCCGCGCCCATCCCCCGCTCGACCGCCGCCGCCACCCGTTGCACCCGCAGGAAGAACGGCCCGACCTCCTCGACCGGCAGGTCCGCCAGGGTCCGGTGGTGGGCGCGCGGCACGACCAGCACGTGGCCGGGGAAGAGCGGCCGGCGGTCCAGGAAGGCCACCGCCGTCCCGTCGTCCAGCACCCGGTGCGCGGCTTCCTCACCCGCCACCACCGCACAGAACACGCAGTCCATCCGTCCATTCAAACCACCGGCGGTGGTCCCGGCACCTCCGCAAACCCGGGCCCGCCCGGCTTCACCCGTCCGGCGGCCGACCGGGTGCGCCCGCCCCCGCGCCGGGCGCACGGTGCTGCGAGGGGGAGGGGGACGGGCCGAGGCGGCGCACCGCGTGCCGAACGAGGAGGTGGCCCCGATGCCGGGCAGGTTCGAGGTCTACCAGGACGCCGACGGCAAGTACCGCTTCCGGCTCAAGGCGGGCAACGGCGGGATCGTCGCCACTGGTCAGGGCTGCGCCGACAAGGACGCCGCGTACAAGGGCGTCGAGGCGGTCCGGCGGGCGGCCGACGACGCAGCGGTGATCGACGTCCCGAAGGCCGCCTGAGCCGGCCGGGACGTGCGGGCGCCCCGCAGGCGACCCGCCCACCCCGGCGGGCGGGCGGCAGGCAGCACCTACTCGTACCGGTACAGCAGCGCCTCCCGCTCCGTCTGCTCGATCATCTCGACGGTCAGCGAGTCGTCCCGCAGGTGCGACAGCGTGACCTCCGCCGAACTCGGCTGCGCGTCCTTGGCCAGCCAGTTCTCCGGCTTCCAGGCCGAAGCGCGCAGCAGCGACTTCGGGCAGTGCGCGTACACCTCCTCCACGGCCACCACGATCGCGCTGCGCGGCGGCTTGCCGACGGCCGTCAGCTGCCGCAGCAGCTCGGGGTCGGTGGACACGCAGGCCCGCCCGTTGACCCGCAGCGTGGTGTCCCGGCCCGGTACGACGAAGAGCAGCCCGACCCGGCCGGTCTCCAGGATGTTGTGCAGGGTGTCCAACCGCTTGTTGCCGGTGGCGTCCGGAATGGCCAGGGTGTACTCGTCGAGCACCGAGACCAGCCCGGCCGGCCCGCCGCGCGGTGAGACGTCGCAGCGGCCGGAGGCCTCGGCGCTGGCGACGAACACCAGCGAGGAGCAGGCGATCAGCCGCTGGGCGATCTCGTGCAGGCGGTCGACCTGCTTGCGGCGCGCGTGCTCGCCGGGCTGTTCGTAGACCTCGCGCAGCTGCGCCGGGTCGGTGAGGGCTCCCGCGCTGAGGGCGGCGAACAGGCTGTTCGGGTTGTCCGGAGCGGTGGTTGACGGTGTGGTGGCTTCCGGTGTGAGGGTCATGCCGGGAATCTAACCGAGGCCCCTCGCCGCGCCGACGGCCCGGGTGCACGATCCCGCGGCCGCGCCGGTCGCGGCCGCCGTCCCGCCATCGGCCCGCCGCCCGCCCGCGCCCCTGGCGGACCCACCCGCCCGGGTTTCCTCCACTCTCCGTGAAAGAGCCGCCCCACCCCTCCCCACCAGCGGTTTTCCGCTGATAATGGGGCCAGGGACTCCAGCCAGCCGGAGGTGGTGGCCGTGATCGTCAGAATCTGGGCCGGGCAGGTCACGGCCGATCGCATCGAGGAGTTCTGCGCACACCTGGCCAGCCAGGTGCTCCCGCAGCTCGGGCGGACGGACGGCTGCCTCGGCGGTGAACTCCTGCGCTCGGTGGCCGAGGACGGGCACCGGGTGCTCGTGGTCAGTCGCTGGCGCGACGAGGACGCCCTGCGCGGGTACGCCGGGCCGATGTGGCGGATCCGGCCGGTCTGGTCGGAGGGCGAGCTGCACTACCTCATGCACCCGCCGGAGGTCACCCACTTCATGCCGATCGCCGCACCCGCCGCGCTCTGATCCCGGCGCGCACGCTCCGAGTCCGGCCCGAACCCCGGGCCCTCGCCGCACCCAGGGCCCACACCCCGGGCCCTCACACCGAGAGCGGCACCGAGTGGATCTCGTCCGCCGGGTGCCCGGTACGGCTGTGGACCCGCTGCACCGCCTCCCTGGACGGCGCCTCGGACAGGCAGTACACGGTGCCCGAATCCGGGTCCGCCCAGGCCTGCTCGAAGTGCACGCCCTCCTCGTTCTCGATCGCCGCGTCGGCCGCGTGGGCCGCCCTGAGCTGCTCCGCCGTGATCCCGGTCATCCCGTGATGGACGTCCATGAACTTCATCGCCGTAGCCTCCGAACCTGGCCCCACCACCAGCCTCGCCCTCCCCGCACGCCGACGCCACCAGACGCCCCTGCCCGTACGTCCCGCCCCCGCCCCGCCCCGCATTCCCGGCGGGACCGTGAAACAGACCACAGTGGAACACCCTCCCTGGGCTCGCGTCCCGCGTGGCACAATGACGTCAACAGCAGTGACGTTCAGCGCACTCCGGGGTCGGTGAAAATCCGAACCGGCGGTTACAGTCCGCGACCCGTCCGCAGCCAGCGGGCGGTTGACCAGGTGAAATTCCTGGACCGACGGTTAAAGTCCGGATGGGAGGCGTGCGCGGGCGGACGAAGAGCAGTACCCGTGGTCCATGCACGTCCATCACGAACCGGACCGGACCACGGTCAGGTGAACGGCGGGAGCAGCGTCTCCCGGGCCGGGCGAGCGATCTCCCGGCGGCTCCGGCACCCCGGCGACGGGTCGTGCCCACGGGCCCGCGCACCGGTGCCCGTCCGTGTCATCTCCCTCTGCCGCCCCGGAGTCCGCGCCCCAAGCGCGAGGAGACCCGGGTGTTCACCGGCATCATCGAAGAGCTCGGCGAGGTCGTGTCGATCGAGGAGATCGGCGACTCCTCGCGAATCCGTCTGCGCGGTCCGGTGGTTCGGGACGGCGCACGTCACGGGGACTCCATCGCGGTCAACGGCGTCTGCCTGACCGTCGTCGACAGCCCCGAGCAACTGGCCGCCGAGACCGGCGAGTTCAGCGCCGACGTGATGGCCGAGACACTGCACCGCTCCAGCCTGGGCGAGCTGAAGCCCGGTTCCCCGGTCAACCTGGAGCGCGCGATGGCGCTCGGCGCCCGGCTCGGCGGCCACCTGGTGCAGGGCCATGTCGATGCCACCGGGCGGCTGTTGAGCCGCGAGCCCGGCGAGCGCGACGCGGACGGCAACCTGCGCTGGGAGGTGCTGCGCTTCTCGCTGCCGGAGTCCATCTCCCGCTACCTGGTGGAGAAGGGCTCGATCACGGTCGACGGCGTCAGCCTCACCGTGGTGGAGGCGGCCCGCGACAGCTTCACCGTCAGCCTCATCCCGGCCACCCTCGCGCTCACCACGCTCGGCGCCAAGGCCCTCGGCGAGAGCGTCAACCTCGAGGTGGACGTGCTCGCCAAGTACGTGGAGCGGCTGCTCGAATCGCGCACCCTGCCCAAGCTGCCCACCCTGCCGTCCGAGCTCCCGAACCTGCCGGGCACCGACACCACCACCGGGAAGACCAAGTGAGCTGGCTCAGCGGCGAGGCGTTCACCGTCCTCGGCGAACACGTGAAGTGGGCCGACATGATCGGCAACCTGCTCGGCTTCGCCGGCCTGGCGCTCGGCTGGCGCCGCTCGGTCTGGAGCTGGCCGGTCCAACTCCTGTCCGGCGTCGTGCTGATCGCCGCCTACCTCGGCGGCCACGTCCCCGGCCTGATCGGCAAGCAGCTGATCGTCATCGTCACCGCCGCCTGGGGCTGGGCGCAGTGGCGGCGCGGTCGTCGCGACACCGGGACGATCGCCGTACGGTTCGCCAGCTGGCCCGAGCGGGCCGCCCTGGTGGCCGGCACCGCGGTCGGCACCGTCGCCCTGGCGCTGCTCTTCACCGCCTACCCCAGCCTGTCCTGGAGCCCCTGGTCGGACGCCTACATCTTCGTCGGCACGCTCGCCGCGATGGTCGCCCAGGCGCGCGGCTGGCTGGAGTTCTGGTTCGCCTGGATCGCGGTCGACGCGGTCGGCGTCCCGTTCGCCTTCAACAGCGGCTACACCTTCTCCGGCCTCACCTACTCCGTCTACTTCGTCCTGGTGCTGCTCGGTCTGCGCTCCTGGTGGCTGAGCACCCGTGAGCCGCGAGCCACGTCCTCCAACGTCCCGCAGGGAGCCACGGCATGACCGAGAACCAGACCCACCACAGCAACCTCGGTGACGAGCTCGTGCTCGACCCCGTCGAGCGGGCGATCGCCGACATCGCGGTCGGCCGCGCGGTGGTCGTGGTCGACGACGAGGACCGCGAGAACGAGGGCGACATCGTCTTCGCCGCCTCCGCCGCGACCCCCGAGCTGATGGCCTTCACCATCCGCTACAGCTCCGGCGTGATCTGCGCCCCGATGACCGGCGCGGAGCTGGACCGGCTCAAGCTGCCGCCGATGACCCAGGTCAACGAGGACCGCAAGGGCACCGCGTACACCGTCTCGGTGGACGCCCGCGACGGGGTGGACACCGGCATCTCCGCCGCCGACCGCGCCCGCACCGTCCGGCTGCTCTCCTCGCCCGGCACCGAGCCCGGCGACCTCACCCGCCCCGGGCACGTCTTCCCGCTGCGCGCGGTCGAGGGCGGCGTGCTGGTCCGCCCCGGGCACACCGAGGCCGCCGTCGACCTGGCCCGGCTCGCCGGGCTTCCGCCGGCCGGCGCGATCGCCGAGGTGGTCAACGACGACGGCACCATGGCCCGGCTGCCCGAGCTGGTCGCCTTCGCCCGCCAGCACGGCCTGGCGATCATCTCCATCGAGGACCTGATCGCCTACCGCCGCCGCACCGAGCTGCACGTCGACCGGGCCGCCGTCACCGCCCTGCCCACCGCGCACGGCGAGTTCACCGCGGTCGGCTACCGGGGCACCATCGACGGCGTCGAGCACATCGCGCTGGTGGCCGGCGGCCTCGGGGCGGACGGGCGGCTGCCGGACGGCGAGGACGTCCTGGTGCGGGTCCACTCCGAGTGCCTGACCGGCGACGTCTTCGGTTCGCTGCGCTGCGACTGCGGCCCCCAGCTGGAGGCCTCGCTCCAGCGGGTCGCCGAGGCGGGCCGCGGTGTGGTGCTCTACCTGCGCGGCCACGAGGGCCGGGGGATCGGCCTGGCGCACAAGCTGCGCGCGTACGAGCTGCAGGAGCAGGGCCGCGACACCGTCGACGCCAACCTGGACCTCGGCCTGCCCGCCGACGCCCGCGACTACAGCATCGCGGCGCAGATGCTGGCAGACCTCGGCGTGCGCTCGCTCACCCTGCTGACCAACAACCCGCAGAAGCTGACCGCGCTCACCGAGCACGGCCTCAAGGTCAAGGGGCGCGAGGCGGTCGAGATCGCGCCGGGTGAGCACAACCTGCGCTACCTGCGCACCAAGCGCGACCGGATGGGCCACGACCTGCCCGGCCTCGACTCCTGAAGCACTCCGAGGCTCCGGAAGCCCCCCGAGGCTCCCGAAGCCTCCGACGCTCGTGAAGCCCCCGAGGCTCCTGACGCACCCCTACCGAACCGACAGAACGGAAACACGAACATGAGCGGCCACGGAGCCCCCGAGCTGACCATCGACGGCGCCGCCGACCTCAAGGTCGCGGTCGTCGCCGCCCAGTGGCACGACCAGGTGATGAACGGCCTGCTGGACGGCGCCCACCGCGCGCTCAAGGAGCTGGGTGTCGCCGAACCCACCGTCCTGCGCGTCCCCGGCACCTTCGAGCTGCCGGTCGCCGCCAAGCGCCTCGCCGAGCGCGGCTACGACGCCGTCGTCGCCCTCGGCGTGGTGATCCGCGGTGGCACTCCGCACTTCGACTACGTCTGCCAGGCGGCCACCGCCGGCCTCACCCAGGTCAGCGTGGACACCGGCGTCCCGGTCGGCTTCGGCGTGCTGACCTGCGACAACGACGAGCAGGCACTCGACCGTGCGGGCCTGCCGGGCTCCGCCGAGGACAAGGGCCACGAGGCCGTCACCGCCGCCGTCGCCACCGCGGTGACGCTCCGCGACCTCCGCTGAGCGCGCGGGCCGCACGGGTGACCGGTCCCGGACCGCGGAGGGTCCATCCGGCCGTCCACGGTCCGGGACCGTTTACCGCCGGTCAGCCCGCACGCCGTATGGTGAGTCCCATCATGGCTTCGAAGACATTCGAGGAGCTCTTCGCCGAGCTCCAGCAGAAGGCCGCCACCGGCGACCCCGCGTCCTCCCGCACCGCCCAGCTCGTCCAGCAGGGCGTCCATTCGATCGGCAAGAAGGTCGTCGAGGAGGCCGCCGAGGTCTGGATGGCCGCCGAGTTCCAGTCGGACGAGCAGACGGCGGAGGAGATCTCGCAGCTCCTGTACCACCTTCAGGTGATGATGATCGCCCGTGGGCTGACGCTCGACGACGTCTACAAGTACCTCTAGAACAGCCAAGCTCCCCGAGCACACCCCTCCAACAGGTAAGGAAGCAACCTCCCATGCTGCGCATCGCCGTCCCCAACAAGGGTTCTCTCTCGGGTCCCGCGGCGGAGATGCTCCATGAGGCCGGCTACCGCCAGCGCAAGGACCCCAAGGAGCTCGTGCTCGTCGACCCCAACAACGAGGTCGAGTTCTTCTTCCTCCGCCCGCGCGACATCGCCGTCTACGTCGGCTCCGGCCGTCTCGACGTCGGCATCACCGGCCGCGACCTGCTGCTGGACTCGCACTCCAACGCGGAGGAGGTGCTCGCCCTCGGCTTCGCCGGGTCGACCTTCCGCTTCGCCCGCCCCGAGGGCGTGGACGTCAAGGACGTGACCGGCCTGGAGGGCCTGAGGATCGCGACCTCCTACACCGGCCTGGTCGAGCAGCACCTGGCCGACCACGGCGTGAAGGCGACGGTCACCAAGCTGGACGGCGCGGTCGAGACCGCGGTGCAGCTGGGCGTCGCCGACGTGATCGCCGACGTGGTGGAGACCGGCACCAGCCTGCGCAACGCCGGTCTGGAGGTCTTCGGCGAGCCGATCCTGATCTCGGACGCCGTGGTGATCCGCCCCAAGGGCGCGGGCGAGGACCCGCGGGTGGAGCAGTTCCTGCGCCGCCTGCAGGGCGTGCTGGTGGCCCGCCGCTACGTGCTGATGGACTACGACATCCGCGCCGAGAAGGTCAGCGCCGCCGTCGCGCTCACCCCCGGCCTGGAGTCGCCGACCGTCTCGCCGCTGCACACCGAGGGCTGGGTGGCCGTCCGCTCGATGGTGCTCCGCAAGGAGGCCCAGCAGATCATGGACGACCTGTGGGGCATCGGTGCCCGGGCGATCCTGGTCACCAACATCCACGCCTGCCGCCTCTGACCTGCCCGCACGACCTGCCCGCACGACCTGCTCGCACATCCGCGGGTAAAGAACGGTTCAATGGGGCGGGGGCGCCGACCGGCGTCCCCGCCCTCGTGCTGTCGCAAGCCCGGGACCACCGGGTCCGGAAGCACCGGAACCCGAACCACCGGCCCCAGAACCACCGGAGACCCCACGTGTCCACCCCGCCCGTCGAGTTCCCCGTCACCTGGGCGCCCCGCCGCACCCGCGTGGTGCTGCTGCCGGTCTGCGCCGTGCTGGTGGTGCTGTTCGTCGTGCTGGCCATGCTGCTCCCGGCGAACTGGCAGCTCAACGACCGGATCATGATGATCGCCAGCGGCGTGCTGTTCGCGTGCGTGGGCCTGATGCTGGCCCGCCCCCGGGTGACCGCCGACGCGGAGGGTGTGACGGTGGTCAACTTCGTCCGCAGCCGCCGGCTGGCCTGGGCCGAGATCGTCCGGGTCAACTTCCGCCAGGGCGATCCGTGGGCCACCCTCGACCTCGCCGACGGCACCTCGCTCGCCGCGGTGGGCATCCAGTCCGGCGTCGGCAAGGCCCAGGCGATCGCGGACGCCCGCGCGCTGCGCGACCTGGTCGAGCACCACACCCAGGTCTGACGGCGCCCGGCAGCCCCCGACCCCGGTCCCGACTCCGACCCCGGTCCCAGTCCCGGTCCTGGTCCCGGTCCCGGTCCCGGTCCCGGTCCTGGCAGGTCCGAACACGCTTCCTAACACCGCACCGGTATGGTCTACGCTGGTAAAAGCGGGGCAAAGATTCAGTCCTGCCCGAAAACGACCCCACTCGAACCGATCCGCGCTTCGAGCGACCTGAGGAGTGACACACCCCCTCGATGGACGATCCGTCCGGTAGTACCTGCGCCGCCTCGCTTCCGACCCCCGGAAGGCAGGCGGCACTGTGATCACCGCCTGGCTGCTGTTGTTCGCAGCCGTTCTCCTGATCCTCGCCAACGGCCTCTTCGTGGCCGCCGAGTTCGCCTTCGTGACCGCTGACCGCGGTGCGGTGGAACGTTCCGCCGAGGCCGGCGACGCCAAGTCCGCCCGGGTCTCCCGGGCCCTGCGGCACCTCTCCTTCGAACTCTCCGGCGCCCAGCTGGGCATCACCGTCACCTCGCTGGTGGTCGGCATGCTCGCCGAGCCGGCCCTGTCGACCCTGCTCCAGCCCGTGATGTCGGGCATCGGGGTGCCCGACTCGGTCGCCCGCGGCGCCGCCGTGGTGATCGGCATGGTGCTGGCCACCGTCGTCCAGATGGTGATCGGCGAGCTGGTCCCGAAGAACTGGGCGATCTCCCGCCCGCTCCAGGTGGCCCGCGCGGTCGCCGCCCCGCACATGGCCTTCTCCTTCGTCTGCCGTCCGCTGATCAGCTTCCTGAACGGCGCCGCCGACCGGACCGTCCGGGCCTTCGGCGTCGAGCCGCAGGAGGAGCTGGAGCACGCCCGCACCCCGGCCGAGCTGGTCTCGCTGGCCCGGCACTCGGCCAAGGCCGGTGCGATAGACGAGGAGTCGGCGACCCTGTTCGTCCGCACCCTCGGCCTCGGCGAACTCACCGCCGAGTCGGTGATGACCCCGCGGATCGACGTCGCCGCCCTCCAGCGCGACGCCACCGCCTCCGACGTGATCAACCTGACCCGGGCCACCGGCCTGTCCCGCTTCCCGGTCTACACCGACACCGTGGACGAGGTCACCGGCATCGTGACGCTCAAGGACGCGCTCGCCGTGCCGGCCGTCCGGCGCGCTCAGGTGCGGGTCGCCGAGCTGGCCTCGCCGCCGCTGCTGGTGCCCGAGACCCTGCCCGCCGAGCGGCTGCTCGACCAGCTGCGCCGGCTCCAGCCGATGGCCATCGTGGTCGACGAGTACGGCGGCACCGCCGGCGTCGTCACCGTCGAGGACATCGTCGAGGAGATCGTCGGCGAGGTGCAGGACGAGCACGACCCGGCCGACCACCCCGACCTGCTCCCGCTGCCGGCCGTCGACGGCCTGCCCGCCTGGGAGGCGGACGGCCGCGCCCGGCTCGACCAGCTGGAGGCGATCGGCCTGAACGCCCCGGACGGCCCGTACGAGACCCTGGCCGGCCTGGTCGCCGACCTGCTCGGCAAGCTCCCCGAGGTGGGCGAGCAGGCCGTGCTGCCCGGCTGGCTGCTCACCGTGACCGGCGTCGACCGGCACCGCACCAGCCAGGTCCGGGTGGAGCGCACCAGCGCGCCCGGGCTGTTCGGCGAGGCCGGGGAGGACGTCCGATGACCGTCCTGCAACTGCTCCTCGCGGTGCTGCTCCTGCTCGGCAACGCCTTCTTCGTCGGCGCCGAGTTCGCCGTCGTCTCGGTGCGCCGCAGCCAGATCGAGCCGCTCGCCGAGGCCGGGCACAAGCGCGCCCGCACCGTGCTGCACGCGCTGACCAACGTCTCCGCGATGCTGGCCGCCGCCCAGCTCGGCATCACCGTCTGCTCGCTGGGCCTCGGTGCGCTCGCCGAGCCGACCATCGCCGCCCTGCTGGAGGGCCCGTTCCACGCGATCGGCGTCCCGCCCGGCCTGATGCACCCGCTCTCGTACGGGATCTCGCTCGCCCTCGTGGTGTTCCTGCACATGGTGATGGGCGAGATGGTGCCGAAGAACATGGCCATGGCCGGCCCGGAGCGGGCCGCGCTCTGGCTCGGCCCGCCGCTGGACCGGCTGGCCCGCTGGCTCGCCCCGGTGATCCGGCTGCTCAACGCCTCCGCCAACGGCGTGCTGAAGCTGTTCCGGGTCGAGGCCAAGGGCGAGGTCGAGTCGGTCTTCACCACTGAGCAGCTGATGTACCTGCTGGTCGACTCCCGGGACGCCGGTCTGCTCGACGAGGACCGCCAGGAGCGGCTGGAGGACGCCCTGGAGCTGGGCCGCCGCCCGGTCACCGACGTGCTGCTGCCGCCCGAGCAGCTGGTCACCGTCGACCCGAAGGCGACCGCCGTCGAGGTCGAGGAGCTCGCCCTGCGCACCGGCTTCTCGCGCTTCCCGGTCACCGACGGCGACCCGGCCGGTCGCGGCTACCTGGGCTACCTCCACCTCAAGGACATCCTCGACGTGGAGGACCGGTCGACGCCCGTCCCGGCCCGGCTGTGGCGGCCGATCACGGTGCTGCGCGGCAGCCTCCCGCTGGACGACGCCCTCGGCGCGATGCGCCGGGCCGCCTGCCACCTGGCCGCCGTGCTGGACCAGGACGGGCGCACGATCGGCGTGGTCATGCTGGAGGACGTCCTGGAGGAGCTGGTCGGCGAGATGCACGACCCCGACCACCGGACGACCGCCTGAGCCTGAATCCCCGGTCGTTCGCCGAGGTTCGCCGACGGCGATTCTGCCCACAGCAGGCAACGCTTCCCATTCCGGCCACCCTGACGCCAGGGTGGCCGGCATGAGACTGCTGCTGCTGGGTGGAACGAAGTTCGTCGGGCGGGCCGTCGCCGAGGAGGCGCTGGCCAGGGGCTGGGAGGTGACGGCCCTCAACCGCGGTACCCAGCCCGCGCCCGAGGGCGTGCGGGTACTGCGGGGCGACCGCACCGCCGACGACGGCCTCGCCGCGCTGGGCACGGGCGAATGGGACGCGGTGGTGGACACCTGGTCCTGGGCCCCGGCGGCGGTGCGCGACAGCGCCCGGCAGCTGTTCGGCCGGGTCGGCCACTACGCGTACGTCTCCAGCCGGTCGGTCTACGACTACCCGCTGCGCGCCGGGGCGGACGAGACAGCCCCGGTGGTGCCCTCCTCCCCGGACCTCACCGGCGAGGTGCCCTACGCCGAGGCCAAGCGCGGCGCCGAGCTGGCCCTGGAGGAGGAGTACGGCGGGAGCGCCCTGCTGGTCCGCGCCGGGCTGATCCTCGGCCCGTACGAGAACATCGGCCGACTGCCCTGGTGGCTGAACCGGATCGCCCGCGGCGGCCCGGTGCTCGCCCCCGGCCCGCGTGATCTGGCGCTGCAGTACATCGACGGCCGTGACCTCGCCGCCTGGACCCTGGACGCGGTGGCGGCCCGGCTCAGCGGCCCGTACAACGTGGTCAGCCCGGCCGGCCACACCACCATGGGCGGACTGCTGGAGGCCTGCGTCCGGACCACCGGCTCGGACGCCGAACTGCGCTGGACCGACCCGGAGCGGATCGTCGCGGCGGGCGTGCAGCCGTGGACGGAGCTGCCGATCTGGCTGGCGCCCGGCGAGCTGTACGACTTCCTGCACGGAGCCTCGGTCGCCCGCGCGGTCGGTGCCGGGCTGCGCTGCCGCCCGGTCGCCGAGACGGTCGAGGACACCTGGGCCTGGCTGCGCTCGATCGGCGGCGACGCCCCGCAGCGCGCCGACCGTCCGAACGTCGGGCTCGACCCCGCGCGCGAGGCGGAGCTGCTCAAGGGCTGAGGGGCGTCGGGACGGCCCGGTCGCTCAGCCCCGACCGTCGATCAGCTCGCCGTACGCCTGCACCAGGTCCGGCAGCCGCAGGGTCGCCAGGTCCTCCCGGCCCGGCGGCTCGCGCAGCAGCGACAGCCGCAGGTCCCGGTAGGCGCAGGACTTCTCGTAGAGGGTGCGGATGAACCGGCCGTTGCCCAGCTCGTCGATCCAGCCCTCGCGCACCACGTGGGTGCAGATGCTGGCCAGTTCCTCGGCCGCGTCCTCGTCCCAGCCGTCGCCGTCCCGGCCGGCCAGCGCCGCGCCGATCGCGGTCAGCTCGTTCGGCCGGTAGCTGGGGAAGTCGACCCTGGTGGTGAAGCGGGAGTTGAGGCCGGGGTTGGTGGCGAGCAGCCGGTTCATCCCCTCGGGGTAGCCGGCCAGGATCACCACCAGTCGGTCCCGGTTGTCCTCGGCCCGCTTCAGCAGCACCTGGAGCGCCTCGTCGCCGTACGCGTCGCCCTTGGTGTAGCCGGAGTTGGAAAGGCTGTACGCCTCGTCGATGAACAGCACGCCGTCCAGTGCGGAGTCGATCAGCTCGTTCGCCTTGACGGCGGTCTGGCCGAGGAACTCGCCCACCAGGTCCGCCCGTTGGGCCTCCACCAGGTGATCGCCGGAGAGCAGGCCGAGGGCGTGGAAGACCCGGCCGAGGATCCGCGCCACGGTGGTCTTGCCGGTGCCGGAGGGTCCGGAGAAGACGAAGTGCCGCTTCGGCGGCTGGACCGGCAGCCCCTGTTCGGCCCGCAGTCGGGACATTCTCAACTGGGCGGAGAGCGCCCGTACTTGGCGCTTGACCGGCTCCAGGCCCACCATCAGCGAGAGTTCGGCCAGCGCCGCGTCCAACTCCCTTTCGTCGCCCGCGGATCGGGGCACCGGCGGGGGAGCGGTACGGGACTGCGCCGCGCCGCGCACCGGCAGCGGCACGGGCGCGGCCGGTCCGGCCGGGGAGCCCGAGCCGGAGCGCTCGCCCGCCGCCTGCGGCGCGCCGCCCACCGGGGCGGCGGCGTCCGGCCCCGGTTCGGCGAGCGGGCCGTCCACCAGCGTCGCATCCACCGATGGCCCGCCGCCGACGGGCGCGGCCCCACTGCCGAACTCGGCATCGTGCAGCGGTCCTTCGGGGTACCCGGGGTCGTCCTGGCACCCCTGCTCGCCGCCCGCCCCGGCGCCGTTGAGCCCGGCGCCGTCGAGCCCGGTGCAATCCAGTCCAGTGCCGTCCAGCCCGGCACCGTCCAGCCCCCCGACGTCCAGCCCCCCCGCGTCCGGCTCCGCAGCCTCCGGTCCGCCCGGGCGCCCGCCCGCCAGCAGCCCGTCCGCGAGCGCGTCCTCCGCCGAGATCGCCGCCAGCCGGGCCGAGGTGTCCATGAACGCCGGATCCGCCCGGTGCACCGCCCGGTACAGCGGCAGCGCCGCCGCGCTGCGCCCGGCCCCCTCGTACGCCCGGGCCAGCCAGTAGCGCAGTTCCTTGCGCTGCGGCTGCTCGGAGCGGCAGCGCGCCAGTGAGGCGGCCAGCGGCCCCTGGGCCTGGGCACACATGTCCAGCCGCACCCGGGCCATGCCGGCGAAGAGCCCGGCCTCGATGCCCAGCAGCGGGTCGTCCAGCAGCCGGTCGGTGTCCCGGATCAACTGCTCCCAGTCCTTGAGCAGATAGGAGCGGCAGGCGTAGAGGAACTGTGCGGACGGATCCTCGCCGGGCGCCGGGCACTGCTCCAACGCCCGGTCCAGCTCGGCCAGGTGGCGGCCGTCCAGCCAGTGCGAGGCGTGCGCCAGCGCGAGGTCGCGGGCGTCCTCCAGCACCGGTTGCACCCACCAGCCCAGCCAGTACCAGGAGCTGAGCGGGCGCCGGTGCAGCCGTCGTTGTTCGCCGAAGCGCTTCTGGTTGCGGTACATGGCCAGCAGGGCCGCCGAGGTGTCGCTGCGCAGCGCGTGCAGCCCGAGCCAGGCGTCGGCCATGCCCGGGTCCAGCCGGACGGCCGCCCGGAACTCCTCCTCGGCCCGGGCGTAGGCGCCGGCCGTGTAGGCGTCCATGGCGCGCGACCAGGCCCGGTCGGCGAGCCGGTCCGGGCCGCCCGTCGTGCTGTCGGAACTGTCCACCGTCGTCACTCACGCCCCCCGCGGTGTGGCCCGGGGCCCGGCCGGCGGATCGCCTGCGGGCAGCCGGGCCGGTGGTCGGAAGCCCCCGGGGCGCATATGCGCCTACGGGAATCGTACCGGCGCGGAGCTGATCCGGAAGGTGCCGTACAGGGTCAAATGCGATCGCGCGCAGGGCTGTTGGGCGTGCGGATGGCCGAAACACCGCTGGCCGGGCGGGTGCGGGAGGGGACCGGACGGCGCCCCCGGCTCACGGGGGAACAAGCCGGGGACGCCGGGTCCGAGGCGCCGGAACGGTTGGTTCCGGCGGCTGAGGAGAACCTAGATCCTGGCGATGTCGCAGGTCAAGGGCTAGTTGAAGGTTCACCGACGGTGCCCGGCAGGATCCGTCCGGTCACCCCGTCGACCCGCGTCGCGGCGTACGGACGGCTCGGGTCAGCGGCGAAGTGCGCCGCCTCCGCCCGGGCCCAGTGCGCCCAGAACCCGGCGAGTTCCGGCCCGTCCCGCTCCTCCCCGCGCCGCCGGGCCGCGGCGGCCTCCAGTTCCATCCAGATCACCCGGGCCAGCCACGGACGCACCTCCCGGCGCCCCGCGCCGACCCCCTCCACCAGGACCACCGGGGCGAGCGGCACCCGGGCGGCGCCCGCGAAGCGGCGCAGCGTCCAGTCGTACACCCGGTGCTCGGCCTCCCGCCCGGCCGCCAGCGGCTCCAGCACCTGCTCGCGCAGCCGTCCGGTCCACTCGAACAGCTCGGCGTGGGTGGCCAGGTCGTCCAGGTGCACCACCGGCGCCCCGCCGAGCGCCGCCGCCAGCCGCCCGGCGAAGGTCGTCTTGCCGGAGCCGGCGTGCCCGTCGACCGCGACCAGCCGCACCGGCCCGCAGGAGGGCGCCAGCGCGCGCAGCTCGGCGACGAGAGCGCCGAGCGCGTCGGCTGTGCCGGGGGTGCCGAGCGCGTCGGGCACACCGAGCGCGTCGGGCACACCGAGCCCGTCGGGCCCGGTCCGCGCGTCGCCGGGAGCGGACGGACGGAGGGAGGGGGCGGTTCCGGATGCAGCCACAACGTCAACCCTACGGTGCTGTAACCCACCACTGCGGACAGTTCATCTGTGCTGGTCGTGACGGCAGCGCGGCTTTCGGGCATACTCGCCTTCGCCACGCCTGTGAACGGCCGTTCACCGCAACCCGGTGCCCGGTCGGGCCGACCTGCCACACCCGCGCCGGACCCCCACCACCCCGGGCCGGCACCCGATCGAGGAGGCGACCCCCGCCATGACCCCCTCCCCCGTGAAAGCCGTGGAGCGCCAGCTGCCCAGCGAGGAGGCCCGCGAGCTGCTGAGCCTCACCCGGGACCTGGTCCAGCGCGAGCTCCAGCCGCGCGCGGCGGAGGACGAGGCCGCCGACCGCTTCCCCCGGGAGGTCTTCCGCACCCTCGGCGAGGCCGGCCTGCTGTCCCTCCCGTACGACGAGAAGTACGGCGGCGGCGAGCAGCCCTACGAGGTGTACCTGCAGGTGCTGGAGGAGCTCGCGGCCGGCTGGCTGGCCGTCGGCCTCGGCGTCAGCGTGCACACCCTGTCCTGCCACGCGCTGGCCACCTTCGGCAGCGAGGAGCAGCGTGAGAACTGGCTGCCCGGCATGCTCTCCGGCGAGCAGCTCGGCGCCTACTGCCTCTCCGAGCCGCAGTCCGGCTCGGACGCGGCCGCCCTGCGCACCCGCGCCGACCTGGACGGCGAGGAGTACGTCGTCAACGGCACCAAGGCGTGGATCACCCACGGCGGGCAGGCCGACTTCTACAGCGCCCTGGTGCGCACCGGCGCCGAGGGCCCCAAGGGCATCAGCTGCCTGCTCGTGCCCGGCACCCAGCAGGGCCTCTCGGCCGCGCCGCCGGAGCACAAGATGGGCATGCGCTCCTCGCCGACCGCCCAGCTGCACTTCGACGGCGCCCGGGTGTCCCGCGAGCGGCTGATCGGCGAGGAGGGCCAGGGCTTCCAGATCGCGCTCGCCGCACTGGACTCCGGCCGCCTCGGCATCGCCGCCTGCGCGATCGGCGTCGCCCAGGCCGCGCTCGACCTCGCGGTCGACTACGCGCGCACCCGGCGCCAGTTCGGCCGTCCGATCGCCGAGTTCCAGGGCCTCTCCTTCATGCTCGCCGACATGGCCACCCAGATCGAGGCCGGACGCTCGCTCTACCTCGCCGCCGCGCGGCTGCGCGACGCGGGCCGGCCGTTCTCCAAGGAGGCGGCGATGGCCAAGCTGTTCTGCACCGACACGGCGATGCGGGTGACCACCGACGCCGTCCAGGTGCTCGGCGGCTACGGCTACACCCAGGACTTCCCCGCCGAGCGCTACATGCGCGAGGCCAAGGTGCTGCAGATCGTCGAGGGCACCAACCAGATCCAGCGCCTGGTGATCGGCCGCCACCTCACCAAGGGCTGAGCCCCGAAACCAAGGGCTGAGCCCCGAAAAACGGCCTCCGGCCGTCACTCCAGGGTGCGGAGTGACGGCCGGAGGCGATTCTGACGTGGCGTCAACATTCCTGCGGGCGGCGGGAGTCAGCGCCGGGCGAGGCGCCGTCGCTGCTCCGGTATGGTGGCCAGCGGCACGGCCCCGGCGACCGCTCGCCCGGCCTTGGCCGGGGCGGCGGCCGCCGCCGCGCTGCGCACCGGGCGGTGCACCAGCGCGTGCGAGAACGGCTGGGTGCGCCAGTCGAGCCCGCTCGGGAGCTTGAACAGCGCGTCGAACCTGGACGGTCGGGCGTCCTCGGGGGCCTCGACCTCGGCCAGGTCGTCGGTCGGCGTGCCCGAACCGGGGCAGATCGCGGGGGCGAAGGGGTTCCAGGCGGTCGGCAGCAGCGCGTGCTGCGGCAACCGCTCCTCGTCCGCCACCAGGGCGATCGGGCGACGGCACTCGGGGCAGTGGACCCGGAAGATGTCCCAGCTCTCGGCGTCGCCGGGGTCGCCGCCCGGAGCGTGGTCGACCGCGAGGTCGTCGCGGCCGGTCAGATCGTCGGTCTCGTCGGTGGCCAGCACGCGCTGGTCAGTAGCAGGCATGAGGATCCCCCTAGGATCGGGCCCGGCGTGGTCGCTCAGGGCCACAACCAGCACTTCCCTGCCGTCCGGGCTCATAACCCTGCGGAGTCGTGCACCGTGATGCACCGGGTGTGTCCTTGGACACACCGCCCGCCACATTCACCCGGCAAATGCCCGTGTGACACCTGCAAGCCCACTGTGATCCGCCCGCTCGCCTCCGTGCGCTCTTGACCCGGCGCCGACGTTTCTCGCTCCCACGCTCGTTCCTCGCTCGTCGCTCGTCGCTCGTCGCTTTCGGCGCCGGCGCGCCCTTCGGCTCGGGGCGGTCGCCACCACGTACGCCCCCGCGCTCCCGACCGGGTAGGTTTGCGCACTGTGGAGGATCTCGACCAACGCATCGTCCAGCTGCTCCTCGAAGACGGCCGGATGAGCTACACGGACCTGGGCAAGGCCACCGGCCTGTCCACCTCGGCGGTGCACCAGCGGGTGCGCCGCCTCGAGCAGCGCGGGGTGATCCGCGGCTACACCGCGATCATCGATCCCGACGCCGTCGACCTGGCGCTGACCGCGTTCATCTCGGTCAAGCCCTTCGACCCCAGCGCTCCCGACGACACCCCGGACCGCCTGGCCGGCCTGCCCGAGATCGAGGCCTGCCACAGCGTCGCCGGCGACGAGAACTACATCCTCAAGGTGCGCGTCGGAGCCCCCGGCGACCTGGAGGACCTGCTCGCCCGCATCCGCAGCGCCGCCGGAGTCTCCACCCGCACCACCGTCGTGCTCTCCACCCCCTACGAGGCCCGACCCCCGAAGCTCTGACCAGGAACGGGAGGGGTGCAGACTTAGCGGCATGACCGAACGCACCCCACGAACCGTCCTGCTGCGCGGCGGCGCCGTCTACAGCCCCGCCGACCCCTTCGCCACCGCGATGCTCGTGGAGGGCGGGCACATCGCCTGGGTCGGCAGCGACGGCGCCGCCGAGGCGTACGCCACCACCGCCGACGAGATCGTCGAGCTGGACGGTGCGCTGGTCACCCCCGCTTTCGTCGACGCCCACGTGCACGCCACCGCCACCGGACTGGCGCTCACCGGCCTCGACCTCACCGGCAGCCCCTCGCTGGCCGCCACCCTCGCCGCCGTCACCGCCTTCGTGGAGGCCCAGCCGGAGACCGGCGGCGTGCTGATCGGCCACGGCTGGGACGAGACCGGCTGGCCCGAGGGCCGCCCGCCCACGCTCGCCGAACTCGACGCCGCCGCCCGCGGCGCCGCGCTCTACCTCTCCCGCACCGACGTGCACTCCGCGCTCGCCACCACCGCGCTGCGCGCCCTGACCGAGGGCCTCGCCGAGCGCCCCGGCCACGACGCCGAGGGCCCGCTCACCAAGGACGCACACCACGCCGTCCGGCAGACCGCGCTCGCCCACCTCACCCCCGAGCAGCGCCGCCGCGCCCAGCGCGCCACCCTGACCCGCGCCGCCGAACTCGGCATCGGCGCCCTGCACGAGTGCGCCGGCCCGGAGATCTCCTCCGAGGCCGACCTGACCGCCCTGCTGGCCCTCGCCGCCGACGGCGAAGGCCCCGAAGTCTTCGGCTACTGGGGCGAGTTGGGTGGTGTCGAGACTGCCCGCAAGCTCGCTGCGGTGGGCGCCGGCGGCGACCTCTTCGTGGACGGCGCGCTCGGCTCGCACACCGCCTGCCTGCACGCCGCCTACGCCGACGCCGAGCACACCGGCACCGCCTACCTGACCGCCGAGCAGGTCGCCGACCACGTCGCCGCCTGCACCGAGGCCGGGCTGCAGGCCGGCTTCCACGCCATCGGCGACGCGGCCGTCACCGCCGTGCTCGAGGGCGTCCGCGCGGCCGGCGAGCGGGTCGGCGCCGACCGGGTCAGGGCGCTGCGCCACCGCGTAGAGCACGCCGAGGCGCTGGACGACGAGGCCATCGCCGCCTTCGCCGAGCTCGGCCTCACCGCCTCCGTCCAGCCCGCCTTCGACGCGGCCTGGGGCGGCCCGGACGGCATGTACGTCCGGCGCCTCGGGGCGGAGCGGGCCGCCGGCCTCAACCCGTACGCCGCGCTGCTGCGGGCCGGCGTCCCGCTGGCCTTCGGCTCGGACGCCCCGGTCACCCCGCTCGACCCCTGGGGCACCGTCCGCGCCGCCGCCTTCCACCAGACCCTGGAGCACCGGATCTCGGTCCGCGCCGCCTTCACCGCCCACACCCGCGGCGGCTGGCGCGCGATCGGCCGCGACCAGGACGGCGTGCTGGTGCCCGGAGCCGTCGCCAACTACGCGATCTGGGCCGCCGACGAGTTGGTCGTCCAGGCCCCCGACTCCCGGGTGGCCGGCTGGTCCACCGACCCGCGCTCCGGCACCCCCGGCCTGCCCGACCTCACCCCCGGCCGCGAACTGCCCGTCTGCCTGCGCACGGTGGTCCGCGGGCGGACCGTGTACCAGCGGTAAACCGGATGAGGGCGCGGGCCCCGGCCTCATAGGTTGACCACCATGACCGACCTGGTACCCGCGGACTTCACCGTCCCGCGCGAGCTGCTCGCCCCGGAGTTCCGCCTGGAGCCCCTGGGCGAGCAGCACAACGCCTCCGACCTCGCCGCCTGGACGAGCAGCATCCAGCACATCCGCGCCACCCCCGGCTGGGCCGGCCGCAGCTGGCCGCCGGCCGACGGCATGCCGCTCGAGCGCAACCTCGACGACCTGCGCCGCCACGCCGCCGACTTCGAGGCCCGCAGGGGCTTCACCTACACCGTCCTCGAGCCGGACCGCGACGAGGTGATCGGCTGCGTCTACGTCCACCCGGACCGCGAGGACCCGTCCGTGGTCTCGGTCAGCTCCTGGGTCCGCGCCGACCGCGCCGAGCTGGACGCCCCGCTGTACCGCGCGGTCTCCGCCTGGCTCACCGGCCACTGGCCGCTGGGACGCTTCGTCTACGCCGAGCGCTGACCGCCCGGCCGGGCCCTACCACCCTCACCTCACGCCTCCCCGACGTTCCGGGGTACCTTCTTCGCACAGCGTCCGAACAGCAAGCCCCAGGAAGATGGTGCGCCGGTGGCCATGCCCGTCACCCAGGAGCGGTCCGGGACCGCTCCCGAGCCACAGGACCCGGCCCCGAAGCCCGGCCGCGGCGCCCGCGCGCTCGCCAAGGTCCGTGCCGGGCTGCCGCGCACCGGCCTCGCCGCACTGGCCGGCCTGCTGCTCGCGCTCGCCTTCCCGCCGTACGACCTGTGGCCGCTGTCGCTGCTCGGCGTCGCCGCGCTCTCGCTGCTCACCCGCGGACGCACCTTCCGTCAGGGCGCCTGGACGGGCTTCGCCTTCGGCTTCCCGTTCTTCCTGATGCTGCTCAGCTGGCTGCGGGTGGTCGGCTGGGACGCCACGGTCGGGCTGTCCGTCGTCGAGGCGCTGTTCCTGGCCCTGCTCGGCGGCGCGCTGGCGCTCACCTCCCGGCTGCCCGGCTGGGCGCTCTGGGCGGCCACCCTGTGGGTCACCCAGGAGTGGGCGCGCGACCGGATGCCGCTCGGCGGCTTCCCCTGGGGCCGGCTCGCCTTCGCCAACACCGCCACCCCGTACACCCCGCTGGCCGCGATCGGCGGCGCGCCGCTGGTGACCTTCGCGGTCGCCCTCTCCGGCACCCTGCTGGCCTGGGCCGCGCTGCGCCTGCGCGGGCCGGGCCGGGCGCCGAGGGCGGCGGCGCTGGCGGCGCTCGGGGCGGTGGCCGCGCTGCTGGCCGGCTACCTCGTCCCGGTGCCCACCGCCGCGACGGACACCGTCAAGGTCGCCATCGTCCAGGGCAACGTGCCGAACCCGGGCATGGACTTCCTCGGCCGCCCGATGATGGTCCTCAACAACCACGCCACGGCCACCGAGCGCCTGGCCTACGACATCAGCATGGGCAGGGCCCCGCGCCCGGACGTGGTGATCTGGCCGGAGAACTCCTCCGACCTCGACCCGTTCAGCGACCCGCTGGCCCGTCAGCGCATCGACGAGGCGGTCCAGGCGGTCGGCGTGCCCACCCTGGTCGGCACCCTGGTGGACGGCCCGGACGCGCAGCACGTCCAGAACGAGGGAATCGTCTGGGACCCGGTCACCGGCCCCGGCGCCTCCTACACCAAGCAGCACCCCGTCCCGTTCGGCGAGTACGTGCCGTTCCGTGCCCAGCTGATGAAGGTGGTCACCCGCCTCCAGCGGGTCGCCCGCGACTTCTACCCCGGCGACCACAACGGCGTGATGCAGCTCGGCCCGGCGAAGATCGGCGACGTGATCTGCTTCGAGGTGGCCTACGACGAGATCGTCCGGGACACCGTGGACAGCGGCGCCCGCGTTCTGGTGGTCCAGACCAACAATGCGACCTACGCCAAGACCGGCCAGCCCGAGCAGCAGCTCGCGATGAGCCGGCTGCGCGCGGTCGAGCACGGCCGGGCCGTCCTGATCGCCGCCACCAGCGGCATCAGCGCGGTGATCGCCCCGGACGGCACCGTCGAGCAGCGCACCGCGGAGCTGACCCGGGCCGAGCTGTCCGCCACCGTCCCGCTGCGCGACGGCACCACGGTGGCCGACCGGGTCGGCGCCGCCCCGGAGTGGACGCTGGCGATCGGCGGCCTGCTGGCCTGCGGCGCCGCCGTCCTGGTGGGCCGCCGTCGGAAGAGCGCGGTCGGAACACCGGCCACCGGGGAATCGTTGGACCAGGTGGTGCCGTAGCCGGCCCGGACCTCCCGTGCGGCGCGCAGAGCACCGCTTGGAGTGGATTCGTACCGTGACCCAGCAAGCTACGCCCACCCGTCCGGTCCCGCGCAGCAGGCTCCGCCGGGTGCTGCCGCTGCTGATCACCGCCTGGCTGGTGCTGGAGATCTGGCTGCTGGTCCTGGTGGGCTCCTGGCTGGGCGGCTTCGCCGTCCTGCTGCTGCTCATCGCCGGCGGGGTGATCGGCGGCTCGCTGATCAAGCGGGCCGGGCTGAGGGCGCTGTCGGCGGCGGTCGAGCAGAGCAAGAACCCGCAGTCCCAGCAGCCGCAGACCGGCACCAGCATGACCGTGCTGGCCGGGCTGCTGCTGATCATCCCCGGCTTCCTGTCCGACCTGGTCGCCCTGACCCTGCTGTTCCCGCCCACCCGGGCGCTGTGGCGGGCCGTCGGCCGCCGGGTCGCGGACAAGGCGGTGCGCAGCGCCTCCCCCGTGGGCGCCGACCCGTTCGCGGACGCGATGCGGCTGCAGGAGCAGCTGCGCATCCACCGCCCGGGCGGCAAGGTGATCCAGGGCGAGGTGGTCGACCCCGAGGCCGGCCCGCGCGGTCCGCAGGGTCCGGACACCACCTACCGCCCGCCGATCGACGGCTGAGCCGCCGTACGGCGCCGGACGACGCGGAACGAGCCCGGACAACGCGAACGTACGGCCCCGGACAACGCGAAAGGGACCCTGGTCACCAGGGTCCCTTTTCGCGTCCTCCCGCACGCGGCGGGAGCGAGATGTGTCAGGCGCTCTTGCGGGTGTCCCGCGGGTGCACCGCGAGGTTCATCCCACCGGAGCGGAGCACGGCCAGCCGCTCGGCCAGCACCTCCTCCAGCTCCTCGCGCGTCCGGCGCTCCATCAGCATGTCCCAATGGGTGCGCGTGGGCTTGACCTTCTTCTCCTCCGGCTCGTCACCGTCGAGAAGTGCCGCCTCCTGGCCACAGAAGCGGCATTCCCACACCGGGGGGATCTCCGCCTCGACCGAGAAAGGAACCTCGAATCGGTGTCCGTTCTGACATGCGTACTCGACGGTCTGGCGGGGAGCCAGATCGATACCACGGTCGGTCTCGTAGCTAGTGGCCCCGAGTCGCGTGCCGCGGAGAGCTCGCTCGCTCATGAATCGTGCCTCCCGGGCTTATGGCCCACAGGACTAGTGGTCGCTGTTCTTCGTCGTTCGGTCAACGCTCGGCTTCCGACGAAGATTCCCGTCCCGGGACATGCGTCGTCTGTTGTGCCGCCCCTGTTTGTACCCACCGGCGCCCGATTTGTCACATCTGGCCGCTGATATCACCCCAGGTGTCACCTATTTCACATCTGGTGATCGTGCGGACTTTCTGTGACGAGCCTACCGGCAGGGGATTCCGCGGTGCCCGCCGACCCCGCTTCCCGCGCGATCAGGAGATCGGTCGGGAACGGATCATCGGCTCGGTCTTGCCGAGCTCGACCGGGTGCGAGGGCAGGGTGGCATCGGCCGGAATCACCGGCGGACGGTCCGGGCGGGGCGGTGCGGCGGGGGCGGGCTCGGTCCGGCTGTCGCGGTGCGGCAGCAGGGCGATCACGGCGTCCCGCAGCTGGGCCGGGGCGTCCTCGTCGAGCGGGTCGACGGTGGCGGGCACCTGGAGCCGGACCGGGGTTCCGTTGCCGATCCGGGCGTAGCCGCGGCCGACCGGGGCCTGCGCGGCGGGCACGATGTCCAGCGGCGCGCCGAGCGCGGCGTGGCCCTCCTCGGGCCCGGCCGGGCCGAGCAGCACCCTGGCCCGGGTGGTGGCGCGGACGGTCGGGGTGATCCGGTCCCGGGCCTCGACGTCGTCGGCGATCACCACGGTGACCCGGGCGGCCCGGCCGTGCCGCAGCGGCAGCTCCAGCAGGTCCTGGGGGTCGGGGCGGCCCTCCGCGTGGGCTAGCTCGCCCAGCTCGGTCGGGTGGTCCAGTAGCAGCCACAGCGGCCGGGTGACGTCCTCGGGCGGGGTGGTGCCGGTGTGCCGGGCGGCGTTCAGCGCGGCGAGCCGGCGCTCGGTCTCCTGGGCGGCCCAGGTCAGCGCGGCCAGCGCGCCGTGCAGGCTGGTCTCCACGGTGTGCACGCCGGGCCGGTTGACCAGGCAGGCGTGCTCGCCGGTCCCGGCGCCGTCGATCACCACCAGGTCGGCGTACGGGAGGGCCTGGAGCGCGATCGAGCGGATCAGGCTGGAGGTGCCGTAGCCGGTGATGCCGAGGGCCAGCAGGTGGGGCTCGGAGGAGCGCGGGCCGGTGCGCCAGATCACCGGCGGCTGCTGGGTGATGGTGCCGCCCTGGGTGACCGGGATGGTGCGGGCGGTGCCGTCCTCGTCGGTGAAGCCGAGCACGATCTCGCCCGGGGCGGCCACGAAGCGCTGGGCGACGACATCGGTGGGCAGCGGGGCGAGCGCGGTGATCCGCAGCCGGTTGGACTCCTCGTCCCAGTCGAAGCGGTACTCCCGGGCCCGCCCGGCCTTGCCCTGGACGACCTGCTCGATCCGGGCCCGGGCGGTCGGCTCGGTGTCGGTGAAGTACGCGGGGTAACTCAGCTCCAGCCGGGAGAGCCGGCCCTCGCCGTCGAACTCCCAGGAGCCGAAGGCGTTCTTGTAGCTGCCCTCGAAGTGGTAGAGCGGGTTGGTGTCCTCGGGGCCGCACAGGTACGGGGTGAGCGCCGAGTAGAGCGCGCCGAGCTTGACGTCGGCCACGTCGGGCGCGGGCGGGGCGGGCGCGGCCTTGGGGGCCCGGCCGGCCCAGGCGGCGCTGGCCATCAGCGCGATCAGCGCGAACAGCAGGCCGTGCGGCAGCAGGTAGATGCCGATCATCATTGCGGCGGACAGGAACAGCGTCGGGCCGCGGCGCTCCTGCGGGGTGGCCTGCCAGCGGTCCCAGGCCCAGCCGGCGTGGTGGCGCAGCCCGCGGCCGATCAGGGCGAGCGGGGCGAACATGTCGGTGGCGTGGTCCCCGACGGTTCGGGCGATCTCTCGGCGCTTGCCGAGATGGCGGTGGAGCGGCATTCCGTGACTCCCCGGTCGAGTGGGACGGGTGGGGTGAGGGGGGACTGCTCGTGGTACGACGGGGCCCGGGCGGTGGGATCCGCGCCCGGGCCGTAGGGGAGTGGCGGCACCTAGAACTTGATGCCGCCGAGCAGGCTCGCCAGGCTGGCACCGCCCGCGGTGATGCTCGGGGCGATCGAGGAGCCGGCGATGTAGAAGCCGAAGAGGGCACAGACGATGGCGTGGGACATCTTCAGGCCGTCTCTGCGGAAGAACAGGAAGGCGACGGTGCCGAACAGGACGAGCGCGGAGACATTGAGAACCACGTTCAGCTCCTCGGGAAGGGGACGGGGGCAGCGTTACTTAAAGTGCCCTTATCGTGACAAAAAGTAATAGATGATGGAACGGTGCAAACGGGTGGTTCTGCCGCTCGGTACCGCCCGGGGGAGGCCGGACGGAGGTATGCGAACCGGCCCGGGTGAGGGCCCGGTGTCGCATGGCTGCCGCGTGGATTCGGTGCCGCGAGGCATTCCCGGGGCGTGGGTGGGAAGCTTCCGGGGGGTCCCGGAAGTTCGCTCGAACGGCGGCGCGACGCGCGCGGCCGCAGGTCGTACCGCGTCCCGCTCCCGGCGCGGCCGTCATCCGGATTCCGGATGCCCGCTGGCCCGGTCCGGCGCCGACCGCTACGGTGCGTACGCACGAGCCCTCGCCAGCCCCCAGAAAGGCAGTCCACCATGACCGACGCCCCCGACGCCGAGGTGATCGCGCTCGCCGGGAAGCTCTTCGACGCCGCCCGGTCCGGAGACACCGCGACCCTGACCACCGCCGTCGACGCGGGCGTCTCCGCGGACCTCACCAACGGCAGCGGCGACACCCTGGTCATGCTCGCCGCCTACCACGGCCACGCGGCCGCCGTCGAAGCCCTGCTCCAGCGCGGCGCCGACCCGAACCGGGCCAACGACAAGGGCCAGACCCCGCTGGCCGGAGCCGTCTTCAAGGGCAGCGCGGACGTCGTCGACGCCCTGCTCGCCGGCGGCGCCGACCCGAAGGCCGGCGTCCCGTCCGCCGTCGACGCCGCCGCGATGTTCGGCAAGACCGAGCTGCTGGCCCGGTTCGAGGGCCGCTGAGTCGGGGCCCGGCGTGCGGGGCCGGCCTGATCCGACCCGCCCCGCACGCCGGGCCCTCGACGCCGTACGCTCTCCAACCATGGAGAACACCGCCACCCGGGACACCGGTACCGTCGAGTTCCGCATCACCGGGTACGCCCACCCCGATGCGCAGGCCCTGTCGGCGGAGGTGCAGCAGGAGTACGTCCGCCGCTACGGCGACCCGGACGAGACCGTGTTGCACCCGGAGGACTTCGAGGCGCCGGCCGGCCTGTTCATGATCGCCTACCTGGACGGCCGCCCGGTCGCCTGCGGAGGCTGGCGGGCCAAGCAGGCCGGCCCGGACGGGCTGCGCGACGGTGACGCCGAGCTGAAGCGGATGTTCGTGATCCCCGACGCCCGCGGCCGGGGCCTGGCCCGGGCGGTGCTGCGCCGCCTGGAGGAGACCGCCGTGGCGGCCGGGCGCACCCGCTTCATCCTGGAGACCGGCACCGAACAGCCCGAGGCCATCGCGCTGTACGGCTCCGAGGGCTACGCGGCGATCCGCAAGTTCGGCATCTACAAGGACCACCCGCAGAGCATCTGCCTCGGCAAGGAACTCCCGACGGCGCCGGCGGTCCGAACGGCGGCGGTCTGAGCGGTGCGCGCGCCGGGTAGACATCCGGGGTGAGCCGCCGACCGCCCGACGCCGAACGGCTCCCCGCCCTGGCCGGGCCCGGCGGGGAGCTGGACCGACTGGTCCGGGACGGCGCCCGCACCGCCGGCGCCGGCGCCGTCTGGGCCGTCGGCGACGCTCGGGGCACGCTCGGCGGCGGCAGCCACGGCACGCTCGGGCAGGGCCCGTACGCACGGCTCGCCCCCGGGCCGGACACGCTGTACGACCTCGCCAGCCTCACCAAGATCGTCTCGCTCTGGCCGTGCGCCGGGGTGCTGTGGCAGTCCGGCCGGCTGCCGCTGGACGAACCGCTCGGCGGCTGGTGGCCGCCCGCCGCCGGACACCCGGCCGGTGCGGTGACGGTCCGTCAACTCCTCGCCCATACCGCCGGAATGCTCCCGTACACCCGCTTCGAGCAGCTCTACGGGCGGGCGGCCGCGGCGATCCGGGTCGGGGTGATCACCGCCCCGCTGCACCGCGCGCCGGGGGCGGCCGTCGAGTACACCGACCGCGCCGCCGTGCTGCTCGGCTACCTGGTCGAGGACCTCGGCGGAGCCCGGCTGGACGAACTCGCCGCGCGCTGGGCCTGGCGGCCGCTCGGCATGACCGACACCCGCTACGGGCCGCTCGACGGCTCGGCGACCGCCCGCACTGCGCCCACCGAGTACGACGAGGCGAGCGGCGCCCACCTGCGCGGCGTCGTGCACGACCCCTCCGCCCGGCTGCTCGGCGGCGTCTCCGGCAACGCCGGCGCCTTCTCCACCGCCCGCGACCTCGCCCGCTTCCTCACCGCCCTGCTCGCCCCGCCGCCCCAACTCCCCTGGGGCGAGCCGTGGATCACCGCCTCGCTGCGCGAGCAGACCGGCGGCCTCACGCCCGCCCGCGGCCTGTCCTGGCTGTACGCCCCCGGCACCGAACCCGCCGAGGGCACCTTCGTCCACTACGGCTTCACCGGCACCGGCATCTGGGTCTCCCGCCGACTCGGCCGCTGGGCCCTGCTGCTCACCAACCAGGTGCACCACAGCCGGGTCACCCAGTCGCTCACCGACCTGCGCAACGCCTTCCGGCGGGCGGTCTTCGGATGAGGGCCCGGTAGCACCCGATCGGGTGGATTAGGCACGAACCACCTTTCACGGAGCGGCGATTGGGCAGAGTGGCCGCGACGGAAGGCAGTCGGCGAAGGAGGCGCGATGACGGACACCTGGGCACTCTCGGAGGAGGAGTGGCTCTCCCGGATGGTGCGCGCCTACATCGGCTGCAGCGTGCTGCTCACCGGCCAGGACGGCAAGATCCTGCTGCTGAAGGCCAGTTACCGCGACCAGTGGCAGTTCCCCGGCGGCGGGATGGACCCGGAAGAGGGCCCCGCCGAGTGCGCGGCCCGGGAACTGTACGAGGAGACCGGACTGGTGGCCCGTGACCTGCGGCTGCTGGTGGTGGAGTGGCGCGAGGCGATCCCCGACCAGGGCCAACACGCCCACCCGGCCGTGCACTTCATGTTCGACGGCGGTGCGGTCGAGCCGGGGGCGGTGGTCCGGCTCCAGGCGGAGGAGATCGCCGCACACGGCTACTTCACCCCCGCCCGGGCGGCCGCCCTGCTGCACCCCTGTGCGGCGCGCCGGCTCACCGGAGCCCTGGAGGCCCGGCGGACCGGCGCCGCCGCGCTGCTGCACTCGGCCGGGTACGTCGGCTGACGACACGTCAGACCAGGGTGCTCCAGTAGTACCAGAACCGGTTGAGCACCATCAGTGCGATCACCGCCGCCCAGAGCACCGGCAGTGCCCAGTGGTAGCGCGCCGCCTCCCGGACGACCGTCCGCATCCTCGGCCCGACCGGAATCACGCCGGTGCGCAGGTTGTGCAGGGTGGTGTACCAGAACAGCACCACCGTCGTCGCCCACACCACCATGCAGTAGGGGCACAGCGCGCCGATGCCGTACAGCGACTGGTCGATCAGCCAGTGCGTGAACACGATGCCCAGGGTGGTCCCGGCCTGCAGGCCCAGCCAGAACCAGCGCCGGTACCCGGCGCCGGCCAACAGTCCCGCGCCGATCGCCGCCAGCGCGCCGAAGGCGGCCAGGCCGAGCAGCGAGTTCGGGAAGCCGAACACCGCGGCCTCCTCGGTGCGCATCACCGAGCCGCAGCTGATGATCGGATTGATGTTGCAGCTGGGGACGTAGGACGGGTTCTCCAGGATGCGGAGCTTGTCGAAGGTCAGTACGGCCGAGGCGACGAGGCCGACCAGTCCGCCGAGGAGGAACAGCAGGGCGAGGGCCCGGCTCGCGCCGATCGGGTCCCGGTCGGCGGCGTCGGGAGTGGGACGGGAGAGGTGCACGGTGGTCGCGGTCATGACAGCACACTCCGGTGGCTGGCTGGGAGGGGGCCGGCCCGGCCGGGAGTTCGGCCGGGCCGGTGGTGTCGTGCGGACCGGCCTACTGCAGGCCGGCGGCCTGCTTGACCTGGGCGGTGAACTGTTCCGCAGACGCGGGGGCGTTGCCCGCGAACAGGTTGATCGGCTTGCCGTCCACCTTGATCGTCGGGGTGCCGGTCACCTGGCTGTTGTTGAAGGCCTCGGCCACCTTCGCCGCCCACGGCGCGTACGTCCGGTCGGTGACCGCCTTCACGAAGGCGTCCGTCTTCAGCCCGGGCACCTGGCCGGCCAGGTCCAGCAGGTGGTTGACGTCGCCGAAGCCGTCCTCGCGCTCGTCCGGCTGGTTGGCGTACAGCACGTCGTGGAACGCCTTGAACTTGTCCACGCCCTCGTTCAGCGCGGCACCGGCCGCGGCCAGCGCGGTGCGCGAGCCCTTGCCGCCGAGGTTCTTGTCCAGGAAGGCGGCCAGGTGGTACTCCACCTTGATCTGGCCGTCCTGGGTGATCTCCTTGACGGTCTGGCCGTTCGCCGCCTCGAAGTGCTTGCAGACCGGGCAGCGGAAGTCCTCGTACACCTCCATGGTGTGCGGGGCGTCGGCCTTGCCGTAGGTGATCACCGTGCCGTCCTGGCCGGTGGCGTTGGCCGGGACGACCAGCGGGGCCGCGGAAGCGGCCGCCGCGGCCTTGTCGTCGTTCTTCGAGCCCGTGTCGATCGCGAGCGCCACACCGCCCGCCAGGGCGAGCACGACGAGCGCGGAGACCGACACGACGATCCGCTGACGGCGCTTGGCGGCCTGCTGCTCGCGGCGCTGCGCCTCCTGGATCCGCTCGCGGGCGCTGATGCGCTTCTTGTTCTTGTCCTGAGCCATGGGGAAGTCAACTCCTGTACGCGGCGCGCGGGTGCGCGCGGGTGGCCGCACACGCGGGTGCGGCGGGGCAAGTGACGCGGGAGTCGTGCGCACTGCCTGCGGGCGTACGGGAACCGTGCTTACGGAAGCGGGTACGCGCTCAGCAGACAGGCGCGAAGGCCGGCGGACCACGCCGGGGAGCCGGGCTCAGCACCACGTCCTCGCGGCGCGGCCGCTCGCGGTCCGACACCGGCAGGGGCACCCGCAGCACCGGGCGCACCGGGGCGGGGAGCAGCAGGACGAGCAGCGCCCGCAGCGGGCGGGCCACCGACTGGCGCAGCGCGCGCAGCGCCCGGGCCAGGCCGGACAGCGCGGAGTCGCCCAGCCGCAGCCAGGCCGAGGCCGCCAGTGCGATCACCAGGTGCACGGCCAGCAGCAGCAGCTGGGTGGCGGCGGGCGCCAACTGCCCGGCGTGGCCCAGCGGGCCGCCCAGCAGCGAGCTGTCCACCGAACCGCCGCCGCAGACCAGCAGGTTCACCCCGCGCGCGGACACGTGCTCGGACAGGACCGGTCCACAGCCGGTCTGGCCCAGGTTGAAGGTGGTGTTGAGCAGCAGCTCGACCGGCACCATCACCCCGGTGATGTGCAGCAGCCGCCGCTCCCCGCCGGCCAGCACGGCCGCGACCAGGAACACGACGGCGCTCGCCGTGGCCACCAGCGACACCGGCAACGGGCGACCGGTGATGACCACCTGACCCAGCGCGGCCATCGGCACGGCGAGCGCGGTGAACACCGCGGCCCGCAGGGCCCTGGTCGCATGGGTGGAGGTCATCACGTCCCGGAGTATGCCATGCCCCTCACACCGGGCACGAGAGCGCGTACGGATACGGCGTTCGAGTGACGCCCCCTCAGGCCGGCCCGAGGTCGACAGCCGCCGCCACGCGACGAGGGCCTGGGTCCTTGTCCGGCCCGACAAAACCCAAGAGCCAGGCCCTACCCTGGAAAGCATCCCGGCGACCCCGACGAGGGGGTGCACAGCCATGGCGAGGCCCGAAACCACGGTCGGACAGGTACTGCTCGACCGCATCGAGGCCCAGGCGGTCGAGCTGGCCGGACTGGACGACGCCGTCCGGGCGGACGAACCCGACGCGGTCCACCGGATGCGGGTCGCCTGCCGGCGGCTGCGCAGCGCCCTGCAGACCTTCCGCGGCCTCCTCGCCCCCGGCGCCACCGACACCCTGGTCGCCGATCTGCGCTGGCTGGGCGCCGCGCTCGGCCGTGCCCGGGACCGCGAGGTGCTCGCCGAACGGCTGGCCGCCCGGGCCCGCGAGCTGCCCGCCGGCTGCGCACCGGAACGGGTCGCGGAAGCGCTGGAGCGGTGGGGCGAGGCCGAGTACCGCCGGGTGTGGCCCGAAGTGGTCGCCGCCCTCGACAGCCCCCGCCGCCGATCAATCGCCGCCGCCCTGACCGCCCTGGTCACCGACCCGCCGCTGCGCCCCCGGGCCGCCCGGGCAGCCGCCCCCGAGCTCTCCCGCACCGCCGCCCGCGAGCAGCGCCGCACGGCCGACCGCGTCCACACCGCACTGGCGGCGGGCCCGGAGGACCGCGACCGGGCCCTGCACGAGGCCCGCAAGGCCGCCAAGCGCGCCCGCTACGCCGGCGAGACCGCGGCCCCCGCGGTCGGCGCGGCGGCGGAGCGCTACGCGGAGCGGATGAAGGCCGTCCAGGAGGTGCTCGGCGAACACCAGGACGCGGTGGTCGCCGCCGCGGCCCTGGCCGACCGCGCGGCCACCGACGGCGAGCCCTTCGCCTACGGCGTGCTCTACGCGGGCCAGCTGGCGGCGGCCCAGGCGGCGCGCGAGCGGCTGGCGCAGGTGTGGGCGGGGGCGGAGAAGCGGAAGCTGGCGCGGTTCGGTTAGGGCGTGGTGGTCGACCGCTCGCGCTCACCCGAGGCCTCGGCACCACACCGGCGCGGGCGTGACGCTGCCGGTGGACGGCGGGATCGCCGCCATCCGACGGTTCGACGGGAGACCGGCCGCTACCGGGGGTGGAGCCCGGCCGAGAGGGCCGCCTCGCGGAGCAGCTCGCGGAGCATCGCGGTGGTGAGGCGGCCGGTGTTGGTGTTGCGCGGGCTCACGTGGTAGCAGCCGTAGAGCCGCAGGTCGGGGCCGCCGTCGCGAGCGGGGAGGGTGACCCGGGCGGCGTGGCCGAAGGCCGGGCGGGGGCGCGGGACCAGCCAGCCGGCGTCGGCGATCACCGGCAGCATCGCCTGCCAGGCGAAGCCGCCGAGGGCGACGACGGTCCGGACGGTGGGGCGCAGCAGCTGCATCTCGCGGGTGATCCAGGGGCGGCAGGTGTCGCGTTCGGCGGTGCTGGGCCTGTTGTCGGGCGGGGCGCAGCGGACCGGGTCGGTGATCCGGACGCCGTACAGTTCCAGGCCGTCGCCGTGGCGGACGGACTCGGGGCGGTTGGCGAGCCCGAGGTCGTAGAGGGCCGCGTAGAGGAGGTCGCCGGAGGGGTCGCCGGTGAAGATCCGGCCGGTGCGGTTGGCGCCGTGGGCGGCGGGGGCGAGGCCGACCAGGACGAGCGGGGCGTCGGGCGGGCCGAAGCCGGGGACGGGACGGGCCCAGTAGTCCCAGTCCTGGTAGGCGCGGCGCTTGGTGCGGGCGGTCTCCTCGCGCCATTCGACCAGCCGGGGGCAGGCTCGGCAGCCGGTGACGACGCGGTCCAGATCCGCGAGTCCGGTGGCGCGGGCGGCGGCCTCGGCGGGGTGGCGGGGGTGGCTCGGGTCGTCGGCGGGGACCAGCTGCATGGCCCCGATCCTAGGGCCGTCGGACCGTTCGTCCCGGCCTCCGCCGGGCAGGCGTAGCGTGGAATCAGTTGCTCCGGCGGCCCCCGGTCCGGTCCGGTCGGCGGTGGCCGGAGGCGCGGGTGTGCGCGGAGGCCGCGAGGAGGCCGCGATGATCGTCGATGCGGTGCTGGGGGCCCTCGGGGGGCTGGTCGGGCTGGGGGCGGTCTGGGCGGGGCTGAGCATCCGGGTGGTCCAGCAGTTCCAGAAGGGCGTGGTGTTCCGCTTCGGGCGGGTGCGCGAGGAGATCCGCCAGCCGGGGCTGGTCGCGCTGATGCCGATCGCGGACCGGCTGCGCCGGGTGAACGTGCAGATCGTGACGATGCCGATCCCGGCGCAGGAGGGCATCACCCGGGACAACGTGACCGTGCGGGTGGACGCGGTGGTCTACTTCCAGGTGCAGGACCCCGTGAAGGCGACGGTCAACGTCCAGGACTACAACTTCGCGATCTCCCAGGTCGCGCAGACCTCGCTGCGGTCGATCATCGGCAAGAGCGAGCTGGACGACCTGCTGGCCAACCGCGAACCGATCAACCAGGGACTGGAGTTGATGATCGACAGTCCGGCGCTGGGCTGGGGCATCCAGATCGACCGGGTGGAGATCAAGGACGTCGCCCTGCCGGAGTCGATGAAGCGCTCGATCGCGCGCCAGGCGGAGGCCGAGCGGGAGCGGCGGGCGCGGATCATCACGGCGGACGGTGAGTACCAGGCCTCGGAGCGGCTGTCGGAGGCGGCGGCGGTGATGAGCGCGACCCCGGCGGCACTCCAACTGCGGCTGCTGCAGACCGTGGTGGAGGTGGCGGCGGAGAAGAACTCGACGCTGGTGCTGCCGTTCCCGGTGGAGCTGCTGCGCTTCCTGGACAGTGCGACGGAGTCCCAGCAGCGGGATCTGCTGGCGGCCGCCGCGGTCGCCGCCGGGGCGAAGTCCGCGGAGCAGGCGGTGGAGAGCGGGGAGGTGCCCGAGCCGGAGCTCGACCGCGAGCAGCCAAAGCGCGAACTCCCGCCGCTGGAGGAGCTGTTGTCCCATTCGCCACTGCAGGGCACGGACCTGGAGGGCGGGTCGCTGGAGGGGGACGGGAAAGCCGGCGTGGAGGAGCGCCCGGAGCCGGAGGCGACGCCCTGACGGGTGCCCGGTGGCGTGCGGCATCGGCCCGGACCACGATGGACGAGAGGAAGCAAGCCAGGTCAGGAGGCGGACCATGACCAAAGCCAGCGACATCATGCATCAGGGCGCGGAGTGCGTCCGCGAGCACGAGACGCTCGCCGCCGCCGCCCGGATCATGCGGGAACGGCACGTGGGCGCGCTGCCCATCTGCGGGGAGAACGACAAACTGGTGGGCATCGTGACCGACCGCGACATCGTGCTGCGCTGCGTCGCGGAGGGGCGGGATCCGGCCCAGGTGACGGCGGGCGACCTGGCGCTCGGGCGGCCGATGACGGTGGAGGCGGACGAGGACTGCGAGCAGGTGCTGCGGGTGATGGAGCAGTACCAGGTCCGCCGGCTGCCGGTGATCAACCACCCGGAGCACAAGCTGGTCGGCATGATCAGTGAGGCGGACATCGCGCGCGGGCTGCCGCAGGCGCGGCTCGCGGAGTTCGTGACGGCGGTGTGCGCGGAGGAGCCGCCCAAGAGGGAGGCGCTGCAGGGCTGATCCGGCCCGATGCCCTGGGGTGACCGGTCCCGCGTACGGGACCGGTCACCCCAGTGCGTAGACGGTGGTGGCGCGGGCAGCGGGCTCCTCGGCGTCCTCGGCGGTGAGGGTGATGTCGAGGAAGGCGATCCGCCGCCCGAGCTTGGTGACCACGGCGTGGACCAGGACGTCCCGGCCGCTGACCGCGCGCTGGAAGCTGGTGGACTGCTGGACGGTGGTCATCGGCGCGAAGCCCCCGCGGGCCGCCGAGAGGGCGACCACGCAGGCGGTGTCGGCGGCGGCCATCAGCGCCTGGCCGGACAACCCGCCGCCCTCGCGGGCGAGTTGCTCGGACCAGGGCAGCCGCAGTACGGCGTGCCGCGCGCCGGTCTCCACGGTGGACAGGCCGAGTGCCTGTACCCAGGGAGCGAAGTCGTCGGCCAGGATCTTGTCCGCCTCGGCGGGGGTGAGGGTCACCCGGCCATTGTGCCAAGCGCGTTGGTGCGGTGTCAGGAAGTGGTCAGGGTGTCCAGGTGGCGGCGGAGCACCGCGCGCAGCTCGTCCGGGCCGACCAGGTCGGGGTGCTGGACGCCCTGCAGGGTGAGGCCGTCCAGCAGGGCGGAGAGGCGGCGGGTCTCGAGGTCGAGGTCGAGGCCGGGGAGCAGGGCGCCGGAACGCTCCATCTCGACCAGGACGCGCCGGACCAGCGCGTCCAGGCCGGCCTGCAGCTCGCCGGCGCGGGGCAGCAGTTCGGGCCGGGTGCGGGCGGCGGTGACGAAGGAGAGCCAGAGCGCGGACTCCTCCCGGCGCTCGGCGTCCAGCGGGAGGGTCTCGGCGAGCAGCCCGACGGTCTGTTCGCGCCGGTCGGTGCCGGGGCCGGGGTCCGGGTCGAGCAGGACGCGGGCGTGGGTGCGGATGCGGGCGTCGATCCGGCGGGCCAGCTCCTGCATCGCGAAGATCATCAGCTCGGAGCTGCCGGCGAAGTAGTGCCGTACCGAGCCGATGGCGAGTCCGGCCTCCTCGGCGACGTTGCGCAGCGAGGCGCGCTCCAGGCCCTCCCTGGCCGCGACGCGCAGGACGGCGTCCGCGACGGCCTGGCGGCGTTCCACGGGGTCGACGATCTTCGGCATGTTGCCGTTATAGCACGGACGAGCTAAATTCTGATTTAGCACGGTCAAGCTATAAAAATCCGGGGAGCAGGGATGAACAACTGGGTGCACGTGGCGCTGATCGCCGCCGTGGTGGTCGTGGTGGTGGTCCGGCGGCTGCGCGGCGAACCGCTGAACCCACGGGACCTGCTCGTGCCGCCGGTGGTGCTCACCGGCCTGGGCCTGTGGGCGCTCTCGCAGCACCACGGCCTCGGCGCGGGCGACTACGTCTGGATCGGGGCGGGAGCCGTGCTCGGCACCGCGTTCGGGGTGGCCCGCGGCGCCACCATCCGGGTCTACGAGCGCGAGGGGGTGCTGTGGCAGCGCTACACCGGCTGGACGTTCCTGGCGGCGGCGATCTCGCTGGCCCTGATGGCGGGTTTCGCGATGCTCGCCGAGCACCATGGCCTGGCGTCGGACGCCCGCCCGGTCCAGCTGTCGATCGGCGTCGGCTTCCTGGGGGAGGCCCTGGTGGTGGGCTACCGCGCGCTCACCTCCGGGACTCCCTTCGCGCCCGAGAGCCGGGACTCGAACTCACCTTTCGGGGGGCGGGACCTGGGCTCCCTGTTCCGTGGGCTGGGTCGCGGCTCGGACCGGGGCTCGGAGCGGGACTCGGACCGATTCGACCGCCGGTAACAATGGTTGTCGAAGTCCGAGTTGGTAACTGCAGTTGTCGCCATGACGACCGTGGAGATCACCGATGAGGAGCAGAGGGAGCTGGCCAAGGCCCTCCTCGAAGCGCTCAACCCCCTCGCCGCCGCCGTGCGCTCCCGCGCGACCGGGCTGCCCGAGGAACGGATGTGGGACGCGGAGCCGGTCGAGGTCGCCCTCTCCGTGCTGTCCGCCTGGAAGCTGGTGGACGCCGAGGTCAAGCGGCTCACCGCGACCGCGGCCGCCACCGCCGGCTCCTATGGCGCCAGCTACGAACAACTGGGCGCGGCCTGGGGGATCACCCGACAGGGCGCCCGGAAGAAGTGGCCGGAGGCCGTCAGCCGCCCGGCGGCCCGGCCGGACTCGCTCGAACTGTTCGGTGGAACCGCCGAGTTGGTCCGGGACGAGGACTCGGGCGGCTGGCTCTGGACGGCCACGGGTGCCGACGGGGAGAGCGGCCGGGCGGTGGTCGGGCACCTGAGCCGGGAGGAGGCCGCGGCGCACGCCGGGGCGTTCCTCGCCGGGCACGGGTAGTCAGTCGGTCGGCCGGGCGGCGGTCCGCAGCTCACGGGCGATCAGTTCTGCCAGGTGCAGCGCCCTTCGGCCGTCCGCGAGTTGGGCGATCTGGGTGCGGCAGCTGAAGCCGTCCGCCAGCAGCACGGTGTCGGGCCCGGCCGCCCGGACCTCGGGCAGCAGGATCCGCTCGGCGATCGCCTCGGACACCTCGAAGTGGCCCCGCTCGAAGCCGAAGTTGCCCGCCAACCCGCAGCAGCCGGAGTCCAACACCCGGTTCTGCAGGCCAAGTCGGGCCTCGACCCGGCGGTCGGCCGCGCTGCCGAGCACCGCGTGCTGGTGGCAGTGGGTCTGGGTGACGGCCTCCCGCCGGATCCGGGGGAGCGGGGCGTCCGGGGCGAGCTCGTCGATGAACTCGGCGAAGGTGCGGGTCCGTTCGGAGAGCGGGCGGCCGTCGGCGCCGAGCAGTCGGGGCAGGTCCTCGCGCAGGGTGGCGGTGCAGCTGGGGTCCAGGCCGATCACGGGGGTGTCGGCCGGGAGCCCGGCGGCCGCCAGCGTGCCCAGGCTGCGCCGCAACACCCGGCGGGCGGTGCCGAGTTGGCCGGTGGAGTACCAGGTGAGGCCGCAGCACACCGGCCCGTCGGGCAGCCGAGGGTCAAAGCCCAGGTGCTCGAGCACCTCGACGGCCGAGCGCAGCACGTCCGGCTGGAGGTGGTTGGAGAAGGTGTCCGGCCAGAGCAGCACCGGGCGCGCGTCCACCGGGGCGGGGTGGGCTGCGCGGTGCCGCCGGTACCAGCGGGTGAAGGTCTCGGGTGGGAAGACCGGCAGCACCCGGCGCCGGTCGATCCCGCCGAGCCGCTTGAGCAGGGCGCCGGCCGGGGAGCGGACCAGCGTGTTGGCCGCCCCCGGCGCGAGCGCGACCGCCCGCAGCCAGAGCGGCAGCCAGCCCATCGAGTAGTGGGCGAGCGGGCGCGGCCGGTGCCGGTAGTGCTGGTACAGGAACTCGGTCTTGTAGGTCGCCATGTCGACGTGCACCGGGCAGTCGCTCGCGCAGCCCTTGCAGCTCAGGCAGAGGTCCAGCGCCTCCCGCACCTCCGCCGAGCGCCAGCCGTCCGGGATCGCCTCCCCGGTCCGGCGGCCGGAATCCGCCGTCAGCCCGCGCAGCATCTCGGCGAGCAGCCGGGCCCGGCCTCGGGTGGAGTGCCGCTCCTCGCTGGTGGCCATGTAGCTCGGGCACATCACCCCGGTGGTCGGGTCCACGCACTTGGCGACGCCCACGCAGCGGTGCACCGCCTTGACCAGGCTCCCGCCGTCCCGCTCGTACGGCAGGGCCAGCGGCAGCGGTCGGCGCGGGGCGGTGACGAAGCGCAGGTCGGCGTCGAGCGGGCGCGGGTCCACCAGGGCGCCCGGGTTGAGCAGGTTCTCCGGGTCCCAGATCCGCTTGAACTCGCCGAACAGGCCGATGACTTCGGTCGGGTACATGCGCGGCAGCAGTTCGGCCCGGGCCTGCCCGTCACCGTGCTCGCCGGAGAGCGAACCGCCGTAGGAGACCGCCAGATCGGCGGCCTGCTCGAGGAACTCCCGGAAGACCAGCACCCCGTGGGGCTCGTCCAGCGGGAAGTCGATCCGCAGGTGCACGCAGCCGTCGCCGAAGTGCCCGTACGGGACGCCGCGCAGGCCGTGCCGGCGCAGCAGGGCGCGCAGGTCCCGCAGGTAGTCGCCAAGCCGCTCGGGCGGGACGGCGGAGTCCTCCCAGCCGGGCCAGGCCTCGCCGCCGCCGGGCAGCCGGGTGACGATCCCGGCGCCGGCCTCCCGGACGGCCCACAGCTGGCGCTGCTCGACCGGGTCGGTGACCAGGGCGACGGTGGCCGAGCGCTCCCGGCGCACCGCGTCGGCCAGTCGGCGGGCGGCCTGGTAGGCCTCCAGCGCCGTGGTGCCGCCGGCCTCCAGGAACAGCCAGCACTCGCCCGCGGGCAGCCGGTCCAGCGCGGGCGGGCGCGGGCCGGCCGCCAGCAGTGCGGCGATCAGGTCGGCCGCCATGCCCTCCGCGGTCAGCGGACCGTACGGCAGCAGCGCCGGGACGGCGTCCGCGGCGGCGCCCTCGTCGGGGTAACCGGCCACCACCAGGGCGCGCACCGGCGGATCCTCGACCAGCCGGACGGTGGCGCCCAGCAGCAGCGCGCAGGTGCCCTCGGTGCCGGTGAGCGCCCGGGCCAGGTGGTGGCCGTGCTCGGGCAGCAGCGCGTCCAGCGGGTAGCCGGAGGTGCGGCGCGGCAACCGGGGCATGCCCTGCCGGATGACGGCGAGGTTGCGGTCGGTGAACTCCTGGAGCCGGGTGTGGAGTTGGCCGAGCGGGCCGGGCAGCTCGCGCAGCGCCGCGCGCTCGGCGGCGGTCAGCCGCCCGCCCACGGTCAGCTCGGTGCCGTCCGCGAGCAGCAGCTCCAGCCGTTCCACGTTGTCGGCGGTGCGCCCCCAGGCGAGCGAGTGGGAGCCGCAGGAGTCGTTGCCGATCATGCCGCCGATCGTGCAGCGGCTGTGGGTGGACGGGTCCGGGCCGAAGCGCAGCCCGTACGGCTTGGCGGCGCGCTGGAGGTCGTCCAGCACGGTGCCGGGCTGGACGCGCGCGGTGCGGGCCTGCGGATCGATCTCCAGCACCGAGCCGAGGTGGCGGCGGAAGTCCAGCACCACCGCGCCCGGGCCGATCGCCTGCCCGCCGATGCTCGTCCCGGCCCCGCGCGCCACCACCGGCACCCGGTACCGGCGGCACAGCGCCAGCGCGGTGCGCACGTCGTCCAGGTCGGCGGGCTTGACCACACCGAGCGGCAAGTGCCGGTAGTTGGAGGCGTCGTGGCCGTAGACGGTGCGCTCGGCGGCGCCGAAGCGGACCTCCCCGCGCAGCACGGCGGCCAGCTCACGGGCCAGCTCGGCCCCGGGGTCGGCGGACGGACGGCTCACCAGGGACCTCCCGGGCGGGTGCGGCAGCGGCTCCGCCGATGATCGCAGCCGGGGCGCCGCATGGGTACCGGGCACGACGGGGCTTCCGCCGACGGGGTGTCCTGTGACACCCTCGGCACTCATGATCAACGATCCCGCGGACCCGGCCGGCCCCGACGCCTACCTCGCCCGGCTGCCGATCGGCGAGCCGCTGCCCGTCCCGGCGGACGGCGCGCCGTCCTGGGAGATCTTCCCGTACGAGGGCGAGCTGACCGTCCGGCGGCTGCGCGAGCCGGAACTGCCCGAGCCGCCCCGCCAGGGCGAGGACGGTCCGGAGAGCTGCCAGCAGTGCGCCCGCCCGGACTCCGACTTCCTGTGGACCGACGAGCACTGGCGCCTGAGCGGCACCGACCAGCCGACCGGCCTGCCCGCCGCCCTGCTGCTCCAGCCGCGCACCCACCACGACCTGCTGGACCTGCCGATCGAGCTGTCCGCACAGCTCGGCCCGATGCTCCAGCGGGGCGAGCGGGCCGTGCTGTCGCTGGGCGGTATCGGCCGGGTCCACGTGAACCGCTGGGGCGACGGCGCCGCTCACCTGCACCTGTGGCTGATCGCCCGGCCCGAGGGCCTGACGCAGCTGCGCGGCTCCACCCTGCCGCTGTGGATGGACGTGCTGCCGCCGCTGCCCGCCGAGGTGTGGGCCGAGCGTGCCCGGCGGATCGCCGCCGCGATGGCCGCGGACGGCGGCACCGCGCACGCCTGAGAAGCGGCTACTTGCGCCCGGTGAGGGTGCCGCGGGCGATGTGGGAGAGCTTGGCGACCTCGAAGGCCGGGTAGGCGCCGCCGGCCAGCAGGGAGAACTTGATCCCCTCGCGGCCGCCCGGCCTGCGGTGGCCGGGCGGCATGAAGCGGCGGTGGTGCTCGGCGGCCCGGTGGAAGAACTGCGGCCGCTCGGCCCGGGAGACGCAGCCGGCGAGGTCGAAGACGAACAGGTAGTGCCGGATCATCCGGACGAACAGGGCGTCGCGCACCGCGTAGAGGTGGGGCTGGTCCTCCAGCAGGGCGAAGCTGCGCTCGTACTGCTCGAACAGGTCGAAGACGCTGCTGCCCGGGCCGCCGGCCGGGTGGACGGTCTCCCGGCGGCGCAGCTGGACGCACTCGCGCGCCAGCACGGCGGCCTTCCGGGCGCCCAGCAGTGCGGCGTGCACGACCGGGATCTCCTCGTACCGGCCGACGGGGAAGGCGAGCTCGAGCTCCTCCCAGTGGCCGCGGCGGATGAGCCGGTCCCAGACCAGCGGCGGGGCGCCGAACAGCTCCGGGTGGTCGAAGGGGGCGAACGCCTCCGGGCCGACCTCGGCGAGCAGCGCCTCGGCGCCGCCCGGCCAGTCCCGGTCGTTGTGGTGGCGGGAGTGGCCGAACAGCAGGACGTCCACCGGGCCGGTCTGCTCGAGCCGGTCGGCGAGCGCCTGGAGGGCGTCCCGGGGCAGCAGGTGGTCGGCGTCGAGGAACAGCAGGTAGTCGCCGGAGGCCCGCGCCGCACCCGCGTTCCGGCTCACCCCGACCCCGACCGCCGCGTTCAGGTGCAGTACCGACACCTGCGGGTGCCGGGCCGCGAACGCGTCGGCGAGCCCGCCCGCGGTCTCGGGGGAGCGGTCGGCGACCACGATCACCTCGACGTTCGCCAGGGACTGGGCGAGCAGCGAGTCCAGGCAGTCGGCGAGTTGTCCGTGCTGGTCGTAGGCGGGGACCACGACGCTGATCAGGGGTGAGGGCATGACGCCGGAGCGTAAGAGGGCGCGCGAACCGTGGCAAAGTGCTGACGGCGTGTAACTCAGGGCAAGGGCGGCAAATCGTACGAGCGTGCGCCATATCTTCACGTCACCTGCTGGGCGTGCACACGTCGACCGAAAACGCCGCGAGGCCCGCGACGCGGAGTGCGTCGCGGGCCTGGGGCGTGTACGGAGTGAAGGCCGGGCCGGCTTAGTACCAGTGGTGGGCCTGCCAGAACGACCAGGCGTCGCAGGGGCTGCCGTAGCGGCTGTTCATGTAGTTCAGGCCCCACTTGATCTGGGTGGCCGGGTTGGTGCGCCAGTCGGCGCCGGCCGAGGCCATCTTGGTGCCGGGCAGGGCCTGGACCAGGCCGTAGGCGCCGGAGGAGGCGTTCACGGCCAGCGGGTTCCAGCTGCTCTCGCGGTACACGATGTTGCTGAAGCACTGCAGCTGGCCGGCCGGCACGATCTGCGCGGCGATCTGCTGCGGGGTGCCGGAGTAGCTGTTGAGGTCCTGGCGCTGCTGGGAGCGGGAGGCGGCGGCGTCGGCCTGGGCCTTGGCGTCCGCCTGGGCCTTCGCCTCGGCCTCGGCCTGCGCCTGGGCGGCGGCCTGGGCCTGCGCCTGGGCGGCGGCCTGGGCCTGCGCCTGGGCGGCGGCCTGGGCCTGCGCCTGGGCGGCGGCGTCCGCCTGGGCCTTCGCCTGGGCGTCCTGGGCGGCCTTGGCGTCCTGGGCGGCCTTCTCGGCAGCGGCAGCGGTGCCAGCCTGGCCCTGGTCGCCGACCGGCTTGCCGTCCACCGAGACGGCGGCCGCCGGGGCGGCGGCCTCGGTGGTGCCCCCGACCTGCGGGATGGCGAGCGCGGCGGTGGCGGCACCGGAGACCACGAGGGTGGCGATGCCGGTGATCAGGGAGTTGCGGCGGGCATGGCTGAGCTGCATGGAGCGGGCGATCCTTTTCCGTCGGGGCCGTGCCGGGGGCACTGGGCGGGCATCGCGTGGGCTCCGGGTGAGCGGGGCCCGCGCGGCCGTCCGGGACGGCCGTGGCGCCCCGGCGGTGAGGCGGGGCGGGCGGGCTGCACACGGCGGACGGGGCCGGCCGGTGCTGCCTGGCGACGGGCCATTCTTGGCAGGACCGAGGACGGGTGGCAAAGGCCTTCGCTACTACGCCAGGTAGTGGCTGCGGGGAGGGCGCGGCCGGGCGCGGAGGGTGGTTTGGGTGATTTGCCCGAATTGTCCATCCGGGGGTCGCGGGCGGGCGACGACGACGGAACCTGAGGGCGTGAGGGCGGGTGGCCTGGGTTCTTCAGGCCGGGCGCGGCGACGGCGGGCGCGGTCCGGATGCGGCCGGGGCGGTGGGAAGGGTGCCCGGCGCAGGCAACCCACTATCCGGGGTCGTAGCTGTGAAACCCCTTGTGGGCGGGCTCACACGTTTGCGGGGCCGTGTTCGGCGCAGCGTGACTGATCCAGCACGCCCGGGGCCCGGGCAAGGAGTGGCCGATCGGCGCACTCCATGTGGCGCGAAAATCGCTGCCGGGATTCGCTGATACCGCACCGCCTGGACACTGCACGTGGCAGAAGGTCACCCGATTGTGACGAGAGGCGGGAGCGATCGAGCGCAAGGACGGCGCCGACGGCATCGGGTCCGTCCCGTCCTCCGCCCCGAGTCACCAGCTAGGAGATCCTCAATGAAAGCCACCCTGCGCCTGGGCAGCCTCGCCGGCTCCCTCGCTCTGGGCCTGGGCCTCGCCCTGGTCCCCGTCGTCCAGGCCAACGCGGCCTCGACCTTTGTCGCCTGCGGGGACATCGCGGGTCTGCGGCACGCGATCAACACGTTCAACGCCGCCGGTAACGGTGACATCGCGCTGCAGTCGGGCTGCACCTACACGGTGGTCAACACGGACAATGCCGACAACGCGATGCCCGTGATCACCGGCAACATCCGGATCGGCTCGTTCAGTGCCACGATCGCGCGCTCCACCGCTGTCGGGACGCCGTTGTTCCGGCTGTTCTCCGTGGCGACGGGCGGCAGCCTCACCCTGGACCAGGTGAACCTGACCGGCGGAAACCTCGACAACGGTGATGTCGGCGGCGCCGTCAACAACAACGGCTCGCTCACCGTTGCCCAGGCGACCCTCTCCGGGAACGCGGCGAAGTTCGGTGGGGCCATCGCCAACGAGCCCGGTGCCACGACCAACCTGGACGTCGTCACTGTTACCGGCAACACCGCCACCGTCAGCGGCGGTGCCCTCGTCAACGTCGGGACGCTGAACGTCAGCTCCTCGACCGTGCAGGGCAACGCGGCCGCCCAGGACGGTGGCGGTGTTCTGAATGTGAACGGCCAGACGAACCTCGTCAGCAGCCGGGTCACCGGCAACTCCGCGGGGACCTCGGGCGGTGGTGTCTTCGTCAGTGGCGGCCACGTGTCCGACATCGGCAGCACCGTCACCGGCAACGCCCCGAACAACTGCGCCCCCGCCGGCTCCGTGCCCGGCTGCACCGGCTGAGCGGCCCAGGAGCGTCCCCGAACGGCAAACCGGGCCCGGGAACCTCCGCAACGGTTCCCGGGCCCGGCGTTCAAGCGCGGCGCGGACGGATCAGGACTCCGTCGCCGCTGCCGCCACCGCCGCCCGCCGCCGTCGGCTCACCACGGCCGAGGCGCCGAGCACGATCGCCGCGGCGACCAGCGACAGGTACATCTGCTTGCGTCCGTCGGCGTCGGTGAACATGTACGCCACGACGAAGCCGATCATGCCGATGGCGACCCACGTCAGGTAGGGGTACAGCCACATCCGGACGGTGTGCCGCTCCGGCATCTCGCGCTCGATGATCTTGCGCATCCGCAGCTGGGTGATGCAGATCACCAGCCAGACGAACAGCGCGACGGCCCCGGAGGAGTTCAGCAGGAAGGCGAACACGGTCTTCGGCGAGGTGTAGTTGAAGAAGACGGCGACGAAGCCGAACACCACCGAGGAGAGGATGGCCACCAGCGGCACGCCACGCGAGGTCACGGTCGCGAAGGCCTTCGGGGCGTCGCCGCGCTGGCCGAGCGAGAAGGCCATCCGGGAGGCGGTGTACATCCCGGAGTTGAGGCAGGAGAGCACGGCCGTCAGCACGATCACGTCCATCACCTGGCCGGCGTGCGGGATGTTCAGCTGGTCCAGCACCGCCACGTACGGGCTGTCCTTGACCGCGGCGGAGTCCCAGGGCAGGAGGGTCACCACGAGCAGGATCGAGCCCAGGTAGAAGATCCCGATCCGCCAGATCACGCTGTTGGTGGCCTTGCTGACCGCCTTCTCCGGGTCCTCCGACTCGCCGGCCGCGAGGGTGACGATCTCGCTGCCCATGAAGGCGAAGACGACCGTGAGCATGCCCGTGAACACCGCGCCCACGCCGTGCGGCAGGAAGCCGCCGTGGCCGGTCAGGTTGGTGAGGCCGACGGCGTGGGTGTTCGGCAGGACGCCGAAGACCGCGAGCGCGCCGATCACCAGGAACCCGGCGATCGCGACCACCTTGATGCCGGCGAACCAGAACTCGAACTCGCCGTAGGAGGCGACCGAGAACAGGTTGGTGGCGGTCAGCACGGCCATGACTATCAGTGCCCAGCCCCACTGCGGCACGCCCGGGACCCAGCTGTTGAGGATCTTGGCGCCGGCCGTGGCCTCGACCGCCAGCACCACGACCCAGAAGAACCAGTACAGCCAGCCGATGGTGAAGCCGGCCCAGCGGCCCAGCGCGCGGTCCGCGTAGGCCGAGAAGGAGCCGCTCTGCGGGTCGGCCGCGGCCATCTCGCCGAGCATCCGCATCACCAGCACCACCAGCGCGCCGGCCAGGGTGTAGGAGAGCAGGATGCCGGGGCCGGTGGACGCGATGCCCGCGCCGGAGCCGACGAACAGGCCGGCGCCGATCACGCCGCCGATGGCGATCATCGACAGGTGGCGGTTCTTGAGCCCGGCCTTCAGGTGGCCGTCGCCACCGTGTCCGACCGGGCCGAGCTGGTCGGGGACCTGGGTGGTGTCCGCCGCCTGCTTGGTGGTGTCCGCACTCATGGAGTGTGTCCTCATGCCTTTCCAGCGCGGCATGACCCTCGGCTCGTCGCGCCGCAGGGTGGGGGACAGATCCGCGCATTGCGGTGCAACCTAACTTCTACGCACGAGTATCGGAACAATCCTTTGATAACTGTTCGCTTACCGAACGCAAAAGGCCAGGTCAGGGCAGGTATGGGGGTGGCATGGAAAGCTCAAATCTGATGCATCGTCAGAGGTTCGGCGGCGAGTCGGGCACCCCTCTCCGGCCCGTGGGCGGCGCGGTGTGGCCGATCGCGGCGAACCCGGGCACAGTGGGATTCTCGGGGCACTTCCGACGTTCTCGGAGCCACTCCATGCAGACGACCTGGAAGGGGACGATCAGCTTCGGCCTGGTCAGCATCCCCGTCCACCTCTACTCCGCGACCCAGGAGCACGACGTCCCGCTGCACCAGGTGCACGCCAAGGACGGCGGGCGGGTGCGGATGAAGCGGTACTGCGAACGGGAGGAGAAGGAGGTCCCGTACGCCGAGATCGCCAAGGGCTACGAGTCACCCGACGGCCGGACGGTCACGCTCAGCGACGAGGACCTCGCCGACCTGCCGCTGCCCAGCAAGAAGATCATCGACGTGCTGGCCTTCGTGGACGAGACCGAGATCGACCCGCTGATGTTCTCCAAGGCCTACTACGTGGGCGTCGCCGACAAGGCGGCCGCCAAGCCGTACGCCCTGCTGCGCGACGCCCTGGTGGAGTCCGGGCAGATCGCCGTCACCAAGATCGCGCTGCGCACCCGGGAGTCGCCCGCGGTGCTGCGGGTGCACGACGGCACGCTGGTGCTGCAGACGTGCATCTGGCCCGACGAGGTCCGTCCGGCGGCCGGGATCGCGCCCGAGGAGGACGTCACGGTGCGGCCGCAGGAGCTCAAGATGGCGCGGTCGCTGATGGACACCCTCTCCGAGGACTTCGACCTCTCCCAGCTGCACGACGACTACCAGCAGGCGCTCCAGCAGGTGATCACCGCCCGGTTGGAGGGCGTCGAGATCCCGCACGAGGAGGAGGCCGGTGAGGCGCCGGACAACGTGATCGACCTGATGGAGGCGCTGCGCAGCAGCCTCAAGCAAGCCAAGGGCGGGCGGGCGCCGGCCGGTGGGCGGGGGACGGCGGAGGAGCCGGAGGAGTCGGAGGAGGAGAAGCCGGCGTCCCGCAAGCGCGCTGCGCCGAAGAAGACGTCGGCCGCGAAGACGTCGGCCGCGAAGACGTCGGCCAAGAAGACCGCGGCCAAGAAGACCGCGTCCGCCAACAAGACCTCCGCGGCGAAGAAGACCACCACCCGCAAGTCCGCGGCTCCGCGCAAGGCCTCCTGACCGACCGCGCGGGCCGGGCGTTCCGTCCCGTCCAGCATTGGAGGCGATCCCGATGGACCTGCTCAGCTACAAGGAAGCCGAAACCGGTCCCGACGCCCCGAAGAACCCGAGCCTCGGGCACCGGGCCTGGCGCTGGCTGCTCAGCCTCAGCCCGACCGTGGTGACGTTCATGGTCGCGCTCTCGATCGGCCTGTGCATGATCGCCGTCCAGACGGCCTGGGACCCGATGATCGGGCTGATGGCCTTCTTCTGGTTCCTGACCTTCATCGCCCTGGTCGGCGTCGTGGCCCGCTGGGCGACGCCCGGCCGGGGCAGGCACCGGATGGCGGCCTCCTGACCCGGCCTGACTACGACGGTCATCCGGGAGGGCTCAGCCGATCCACACCGTGGTGACGTTGCAGAACTCCCGGATGCCGTGCCCGGACAGCTCCCGCCCGAAGCCCGAGCGCTTGACGCCGCCGAAGGGCAGCGCCGGGTGGGAGGCGGTCATCCCGTTGAAGAACACCCCGCCGGCCTGGATGTCGCGGACGAAGCGCTCCTGCTCGTCCTGGTCGGTGGTCCAGACGTTGGAGCTGAGCCCGAACGGGGTGTCGTTGGCGAGCGCCACCGCCTCGTCCAGGTCGGCGACCCGGTAGACGGTGGCGACAGGGCCGAAGGTCTCCTCCTGGTGGATCCGCATCGCCGGGGTGACGCCGGTCAGCACGGTCGGCTCGTAGAACCAGCCGGTGTCCCAGCCCATCGGGCGCTCGCCGCCGCACTCGACCCGGGCGCCGTGGGTGCGGGCGTCCTCGACCAGCTCCTCCAGGTCGTCCCGGCCCTGGCGGCTGGCCAGCGGTCCGACATCGGTGTCCTCGTCCATCGGGTCGCCGATCCGCAGCGAGCTCATCGCCTCGGTGAAGGCGGCGGTGAAGCGGTCGTAGACGTCGGTGTGCACGATGAAGCGCTTGGCGGCGATGCAGGACTGGCCGTTGTTCTGCACCCGGGCCCGTACCGCCGTGCCCACCGCGGACTCCAGGTCGGCGCTGGGCATGACCACGTACGGGTCGCTGCCGCCCAGCTCCAGCACCGCCTTCTTCACCTCGTCGGCCGCGGCGGCGGCCACCGCCCGACCGGCCGGCTCGCTGCCGGTGAGGGTGACGGCGGCGACCCGGCGGTCCCGGATCACGCCCTCGACCGCGTCCGAGCCGATCAGCAGGGTCTGGAAGCAGCCCTCCGGGAAGCCGGCCCGCTGGAACAGCTCCTCGATCGCCAGCGCCGTGCGCGGCACGTTGGAGGCGTGCTTCAGCAGGCCCACGTTGCCCGCCATCAGGGCCGGCGCGGCGAATCGGATCACCTGCCAGAACGGGAAGTTCCACGGCATCACGGCGAGCACCGGGCCGAGCGGGCGGTAGCGGACGTACGCCCGGGCGGCCCCGCTGTCGGCCACGTCGGCCGGGGCCGGGTGCTCGTCGGCGAGCAGGGCCTCGGCGTTGTCGGCGTACCAGCGCATCGCCTTGGCGCACTTGGCGGCCTCGGCCCGGGAGGCGGCGATCGGCTTGCCCATCTCCTCGGTCATCGTGCGGGCGAGTGCCTCCTGCTCCTGGTCCAGCAGGTCGGCCGCGCGGTGCATCAGTTCGGCGCGGCCGGTGAAGGAGGTGCCGCGGTAGCGGTGGAAGGCGGCCTCGGCGCGGGCCAGTCGCCGCTCGATCCCGGCCGCGTCGAGCGGTTCGAAGGTCTGGATGATCTCGCCGGTCGCGGGGTTGACGCTGGCGATGGGCATGCGGGGCTCCCAGAGGGTTCAAGAGTCGGGTGCGTCTGCCCTCACACCCTCCCCGACACCCCGCCCCCGGGCACGCCACCGCCGCCCGGCGTGTCCCGCCGGGCAGCGGCGTCCGCCGTTCCGGGGGCTATTCGGGCAGCGACTCCACTCGCGCCGCCGCCTCCCGGGCCCGGGCTCCGGCCCTGGTCCGCGCGGCGGTCACCTGCCGGTTGGGGAAGCGGTGCAGGTACTCGGCCTCCAGCTCCCCGGTGCGCAGCGTGTGCCGCTTCAGCGCCTCCTCCGAGCCGTACAGGAAGGTCTCGTGGCGGGTGCGGTGCAGCTGCTCCAGCTCGTGCAGCAGGGTGTCGTTGCCCAGAGCGTGCGGGGAGATGCCCGCGGGCCGGATGTGCGGGTCGTTGACGTGCCGCATCTCGGTACCTCCTCGGCGGAAGCCCCCTTCTACCCGGTGCCCGGTGCCCGGCGCCGGTACACCCGTTCGAGCGGACGGCAGTGCACAAGAGAAGTTGTGAAAGAGGTGTCGTACAAGAGTTCTTGCGGATATTCTCCCGTCATGGACGACACCACGGGCCGCACGCCCGAACTCGCCGAACAGCCGCGTGGCGCCCGGGAGATCCAGGACTCCCGGGTGCTCGCCGCCCTCACCCACCCGCTGCGCCGCCGGCTGATCGACCTGCTCAAGGTCGACGGCCCGGCCACCGTCGGGAGGCTGGCCGAGCGCACCGAGCAGGCGGTCGGCAACGTCAGCCACCACCTGAAGGTGCTGGCCGAGAGCGGGCTGATCGAGGAGGCGCCCGAACTCGCCCGGGACCGCCGGGAGCGCTGGTGGCGGCTGGCCGACCGCGAACTCAGCTGGACCAGGGCCGACTTCGACGGGGACCCGGTCACCGAGGCCGTCGCGGACGCGGCCGGATCGATCCTGCTGGAGCGCCAGGTCGAGCTGGTCCGGGAATGGTCCGTACGGCGCGGCGGGTACGGGCCCGACTGGCGGGACGGCTGCTCGGTGGCCACCCAGGCCTGGCTGCGGCTCACCCCGGACGAGGCCCGGGAGCTGGCCGCGGACCTGCACGAGGTGATCCAGAAGTGGGCCCTTCGACCGGTGCCCGAGGACGGGCGGGAGCGCGAGACCGTCCTCGCCTTCGCCCACAGCGTCCCGGCCAAGCCGTGACCGCCACCCTTGCCCCGCCGTCCGATGACCCCCAAGTCCGCTCCCGCTGGGGCCTGTTCGCCCAGCGCGACTTCCGGCTGCTGTGGGCGGGGCAGACCGTCAGCCGGCTGGGCAGCAGCGTCACCACCGTCGCGCTGCCGCTGGTCGCGGTGCTCACCCTGGACGCCGGGCCGCTCGCGACCGGCTTGCTGAGCGCTGCGATCTGGCTGCCGTGGCTGCTGTTCGGGCTGCCGGCCGGGGTGTGGGTCGGCCGGGTGCCCCGGCGGGCCGTGATGATCGGCTGCAACCTCGGCTCCGCCGCGCTGTTCGCCAGCGTGCCGGTGGCGGGCCGGCTCGGCGTGCTCACCATGGCGCAGCTGGTGGCCGTGGCCTTCCTCAGCGGCGTCTGCTCGGTGTTCTTCGGCGCCGCCGACCAGGCCTACCTGCCCGAGCTGGTGGCGCGGGAGGACCTGATCGAGGGCAACGCCAAGCTGACCGGCAGCGGCTCGGCGGCCGAGGTCGCCGGGCGCGGACTGGCCGGCCTGATCGTCCAACTCATGGGCGCGGCCGCCGGGTTGCTGATCGACGCGGTGAGCTTCCTGGTCGCGGCCGGCACCCTGCTGCGGATCCGCACCCGACCGGAGCCGGTGGTCCGGGAGCAGGCGGGCAGCATGCGCGGGCAGGTCCGGGAGGGGCTGTCCTTCCTGCTGCGCGACCCGTACCTGCGCCCCTTCCTGTGCTTCGGCGCCGCCGCCAACTTCGCCCTCATGGGGTACCAGTCGATCCTGGCGCTGTTCCTGGTCCGGGCGGCGGGGATCGCCCCCGGCTGGGTCGGCGCCCTCGCCTCCGCCGCCGCGGTCGGCGGCGTGCTCGGCTCGCTGGCGACCCGCCCGCTGTGCCGCCGGCTCGGGACGGCGCGCGGGACGCGGATCGTGCTGCTCACCGTCACCCCGTTCGGGCTGCTGATGCCGCTGGCCGGGCCCGGCCTCGGGGCGGCGCTGTACGTGGTCGGGTCGCTCGCCGTGGTCGCGGTGGTGGTGCTCTGCAACATCGTGCTCGGCTCCTTCCGGCAGACCTACACCCCGCCCGAACTGCTCACCCGGGTGACGGCCGGCTCGATGTTCGTCGTCCAGGCCACCATCCCGCTCGGCGCGCTGACCGGCGGTGCACTGGGCGAGGTGATCGGTCTGCGGGCGACGATGTGGGTGATGACCGGCCTGCTCGCGCTGGCCGGGGCACTGCCGCTCCTCTCGCCGCTGCGCACCCTCCGGGAGCTGCCCACGGCGCCCCCAGAGAACGGAAAGATCATAGGATGAATCATTCCGGACCTTCAGGTTCAGTCCCCAACAGCTCGGACAGATCGCACATGCCGCTTCCCAAGGCCGAACTCCACCTGCACATCGAAGGCACCCTCGAACCCGAGCTGGCCTTCGCCCTCGCCGCCCGCAACTCCGTCGCGCTGCCGTACGCCGACACCGAGCAGCTGCGGAAGGCGTACTCCTTCAGCGACCTCCAGTCCTTCCTGGACCTCTACTACGCGCTGATGGCCGTGCTGCGCACCGAGCAGGACTTCGCCGACCTCGCCGACGCCTACCTGGCCCGGGCCGCCGAGCAGGGCGTCCGGCACGCGGAGATCTTCTTCGACCCGCAGGCGCACACCGCCCGCGGACTGCCGCTCGGCACCGTGGTGGACGGGCTTACGCGGGCGCTGTCGCGCAGCGAGGAGCGGTACGGCATCAGCACCCAGCTGATCATGTGCTTCCTGCGCGACGAGTCGGCCGACTCCGCGCTGGAGACCTTCGAGGCCGCCCGCCCCCACTTCGACCGGATCGCGGGCATCGGCCTGGACTCGGCCGAGGTCGGCAACCGGCCGGCGAAGTTCCGCGAGGTCTACCGCCGGGCCGCCGAGGCCGGGCTGCGCCGGGTCGCCCACGCGGGCGAGGAGGGCCCCGCCTCGTACATCACCGAGGCGCTGGACGTCCTGGGCGTCGAGCGGATCGACCACGGGCTGCGCTGCCTGGAGGACGGCGAACTCGTGGCCCGCCTGGTCCGCGAGCAGATCCCGCTCACCCTCTGCCCGCTCTCCAACGTCCGCCTGCGTTGCGTCGACACCCTCGCCGACCACCCGCTGCGGGAGATGCTGGACGCCGGCCTGCTGGTCACCGTCAACTCCGACGACCCGGCCTACTTCGGCGGCTACGTCGAGGACAATTTCCGCGCCGTCCGCCAGGCCCTGGCCCTCGACCAGGAGACCCTGCGCCGGCTGGCCGCCAACTCCTTCCGCGCCTCCTTCATCGACGACCGCCGCCGCGCCGAACTCCTCGCCGAGGTCGAGCAGTTCACCTTCGAGCCGGCCGAGGGCTGAGCGAGGGCCGACCGAGGGCGGAGCGAGGGCCGACCGAGGGCTGAGCGGCCGGCACGGGCGCGGTGGTGGTTCGCCGCCGCGCCCGGCGGCGGTTCAGTCCAGTGGTGACGGCCCGCCGCGGGCGTAGTGCAGCAGGGTGACGCCGTTGGTGAAGCGGTGGGTGTCGGTCAGGGTGAGCGGAACCGAGTGGTCGATGGGGCGGAAGAGCAGGGTGCCGCGGCCGAGGACGACGGGGTGGACGTAGATCCGGAACTCGTCGATCAGGTCCAGGGCGAGGAAGGACTCGGCCAGTTCGGCGCCGCTGAGCGAGAGGTCACCGCCGGGGCCGGCGGTGAGGGCGGCGACCGTCTCGGGGGTGACCTCGCGGACGATGGTGGTGTTCCAGTCGGCGTGGTCGAGGGTGCGGGAGAAGACGGTCTTCGGCATCGCGCGCCAGATGCCCGCGAACTCCGCCATCGGGCCGTCGGCGGCCGGGTCCTGGTCGGCGGTGGGCCAGAACGAGGCCATCAGCTCGTGGGTGCGCCGGCCGGAGACGAAACCACCCATCCGGGCGAGTTCGCGGTTGAAGTGGGTGTGCACCTCGTCGTCGACCTGGTGCCAGCTCAGGTCGTGGTCCGGGCCCTCGAAGTAGCCGTCCAGGGACACGTTGACGAAGAGGACGATCCTGCGTCGCATGACGACCTCGCGGGGAGGAGGGTCCGCCGTCCGCTCCCGGGCCGGGAGC
>NZ_JBSFGK010000044.1:0-66857 GCF_053596495.1 Kitasatospora sp. NPDC001683 | reverse complement strand
GCGCCGCCCTCACCGCGGGAAGGCCCTTCGCGAGAGCGAAGGGCCTTCCGGCGTTTCCGCAGCCACTCGCCCGCTCGCCTCCGGGGCGGGAGCGGATCGTCGGTGACGGCGGTGCCGACCGCGTAGCCGGTGACGGTCTGCCCGGTGGCGGACTCGCTGACGCCGAGGGCGTCGCTCATCCCGGGCAGGACGCCGGCCGGCAGGGTCTCGGTGAGCGCGGTGACGAACACCGCGGTGGCCGGTGCCAGCAGGGCCGGCAGCGGAAGCGCCGGTCGCACGGCGGGGGTCGTGAGCCGTGTGGTCGCCATGGGGCCATGCTCGGACCTCACACGGGTGTCAGGTTCAATGTCCCGGCCGGGGGCGCCCCGGTTGCCGGGGGTGAGGCCCCGTCGAAGGATGGAGGGGTGACCCCGCCCGGCTACCTCCGATACCCCCACCTGCGCGGCGACCTGCTCACCTTCACCGCCGAGGACGACGTCTGGCTCGCCCCGCTGGAGGGCGGGGCCGCCACGACCGGCCGGGCCTGGCGGGTCGGCTGCGACCGCACCCGGGTCAGCCACCCCCGGTTCTCCCCCGACGGCACCACCCTCGCCTGGACCAGCTGGCTCGGCCTGGCCCCCGAGGTGTGGACCGCCCCGGTCGAGGGCGGCGGGGCCCGCCGGCTCAGCTACTGGGGCAGCCAGGACACCCGGGTGCGCGGCTGGCTGCCGGACGGCGAGGTGCTGGCCGTCACCTCCTTCCACGAGCCCTTCAGCCACTACACCTGGGCACACGCGCTGCCCCCGGACGGCTCCCCCGGCCGCCGGATGCCCTGGGGCCCGGTCGGCGACGCCCAGATGAGCCGGGAGCGGACCGTCCTGCTCACCGGCTCCGCCCCGCACGAGCCCGCCGCCTGGAAGCGCTACCGCGGCGGCGCGGTCGGCCGGCTCTGGGTGGACGGCGAACTGATCCTGCCCGAGCACACCGGCCACCTCTCCTCCCCCATGCCGGTCGGCGACCGGATCGCCTTCCTCTCGGACCACGAGGGCATCGGCAACCTCTACTCCTGCCGCCCCGACGGCAGTGACCTGCGCCGGCACACCGACCACGCCTCCTACTACGCCCGCGAGGCCGCCACCGACGGCTCCCGGATCGTCTACCAGCACGCCGGTGACCTCTGGCTGCTCGACGGCCTGGACGCCCCCGCCCCGCGCCGGCTGCACGTGCCGCTCGGCGGCGCCCGGGCCGGCCGCCGCCCGTACCAGGTCAACGCCGCCAACCAGGTCAAGGACCTCGCCTGCGACCACACCGGCCGGGCCGGGGTGATCACCGTGCGCGGCAGCCAGTACTGGCTCACCCACAAGGACGGACCGGCCCGCACGCTCGCCGACACCCCCGGGGTGCGGACCCGGCTGCCGGTGGTGCTCGGGTACACCGGCGAGGCCGCCTGGATCACCGACGCGCAGGGCGCCGACGCGATCGAGGTGATGCCGCTGCCCGGCCACGACGTCCCCCCCGAACTCACGGAGCGGCACCACCACCGGGTGCTCGCCGTCGGCAGGCTCGGCCGGGTCCTGGAGCTCACCGCCTCCCCCGACGGCGCCCGGCTCGCCGTCACCACCTCGGACGGGCGGCTGCTGCTGGTCTCCGCCGCCGACGGCGAGGTCCGCGAGCTCGCCGCCTCCGACTACGGACCGGTCGCCAGCGCCCGGTTCTCCCCCGACTCGCACTGGATCGCCTGGTCCCAGCCGGCCGCCGGGCGCTCGCTGCGCCGGATCCGGCTCACCCGCACCGACGCGCCCGCACCGACCACCGACGTCACCGACGGCCGCTTCGAGGACGAGCAGCCGGTGTTCACCCGGGACGGCCGCTACCTGGCCTTCCTGTCCTGGCGCGGCTTCGACCCGGTCCACGACGTGCACACCGGCGACCTCTCCTTCCCGGTCGGCTGCCGCCCGTACCTCGTCCCGCTCACCGCCGACACCCCCTCCCCGTTCGCCGCGCCCGCCGAGGACGGCGCCCCGCGCGGGGACGGCGGCGGCGACGGCACCGTCCGGGTCGACCCCCAGGGCATCGGCGACCGGCTGCTGCAGTTCCCGGTGATCGCCTCCAAGTACTCGGCCACCGACGCGGTGCGCGGCGGCCTGGTCTGGCTGCGCTGGCCGATCTCCGGCACCCTCGGGCAGACCTTCGTCAGCCCCGAGGACACCTCCGGCCGCCCCTCGCTGGAGTACTTCGACCTGGCCCGGGGCAGCCGCACCACGCTGGTCGACAAGCTGGACGGCTACGCGGTCTCCGGGGACGGCGGCTCGATCGCGGTCTACTCGGCCGGGACGCTGCGGGTCATCCCGGTCGGCGCCCCCTCCGCCGGGACCAGCGTCGACCTGCGCCGGATCACCCACACCGTGCACCCGGCCGCCGAGTGGCGCCAGGCCTACCACGAGGCGGCCCGGATCGTCCGGGACCAGTTCTGGGACGAGCGGATGTCCGGCCTGGACTGGCCCGCGCTGGTCGACCAGTACGAGCCGCTGCTGGAACGGGTCTGCTCACCCGACGACTTCGCCGACCTGCTGCGCGAACTCCTCGGCGAACTCGGCACCTCGCACGCCTACGTCACCCCCTCCCGGCGCGCCGAGGGCCCCACCCTCGCCCAGCAGCCGCTCGGCCTGCTCGGCGCCACCGCCCACCGCTCCCCCGACGGCCGCTGGCTGGTCGACCGGGTGCTGCTCGGAGAGTCCTCCGACCCGCGCGCCCGCGCCCCGCTCGCCGCCCAGGGCGTCCAGGACGGCGACGAGCTGCTGGAGGTCGGCGGCCGCCCGGTGGACCCGGTGCGCGGACCGGGTCCGCTGCTGGCCGGCACCGGCGGCACCACCGTCGAACTGGCCCTGCGCAGCGGCCCGGACGGCCCGGTGCGGCGGATCACGATCACCCCGCTGACCGACGAGCGGGCCGTCCGCTACCAGGACTGGGTCGTCAAACGCCGCGCCCTGATCCGGGAGTTGAGCGACGGCCGGTGCGGCTACCTGCACATCCCGGACCTCGGCGGCTCCGGCTGGGCGCAGTTCAACCGGGACCTGCGGCGCGAACTGGACAAGCCCGCGCTGGTGCTGGACGTGCGCGGCAACGCCGGGGGCAACGTCTCCGAACTGGTCCTGGAGAAGCTCACCCGGCACGTCCTCGCCTGGGACTTCAGCCGCGGCCGCCAGCCGGTCCGCTGGCCCCGGCACGCGCTGCGCGGCCCGCTGGTGGCGCTCGCCGACGAGGCGACCAGCTCGGACGGGGACGTGATCATCGCGGCGATCAAGCTGCTCGGCCTCGGCCCGGTGATCGGCAACCGCACCTGGGGCGGGGTGGTCGGGATGACCGGGCGGCACACCCTGGGCGACGGCACCCAGATCTCGGTGCCGAAGAACGCCTCCTGGTTCAGCGGCGGGCTCGGCTGGTCGGTGGAGAACCGGGGCGTCGAGCCCGACGTGCACGTGCTGCGCACCCCGCAGGACTGGGCCCGGGGGCGCCACCCGGACCTGGTCACCGCCGTCCAGCTGGCCCTGGAGCTGCTGGAGGACGCGCCTGCGGCGGCGCCCCCGCCGGAGTCCACGCCCCGGCCGGACCTGCGGCGCCCGCCGCTGCCGCCGCGGGCGCACTGATGGCACTGAAGGCGTGGGGCCTCAGTCCCAGGGGTCGCCCTCGGCCGTCATGTTCTCGGCGGCCCGGCGGTCGGCCTCCTCCTGGGCGAGCTTCTCCTGGGCCTCCCGGGTCCGCTCGATGTCGTTGCTGTACGCGTCGGCCGCCTCGTCGTGGGCGAGGGCGGCGCGCCGGGCGGCGTCCTCCCCCGTGCTCCCGTGCTGCGGCCACCGGTGGAACAACCTGTCCAAGATGCCCATGACTCCTCCTCCTGAGGGGACGGAACGACGGAATTCCGGGCTGCCCCCACTCTCACACCGGGCACGCACGGATGCACCTTGAGCCCTTGGTCCCGGTGGAACACGTCGAAGGGCCGTGGTCGGGGCCGCCCGGCGGGCGCAAGGTGGCGGTGTGAGGAACTCGACCGAGGAACTGCACGACGGGCCGCGCCGGCGGGTCGGCCCGCTGGCCGCGCTGGACGGGCGGCTGCCCCGCACCCACGACCTGCTGCTGATGCAGTGCCCCAGCTCGCTGCGCCCGCTGACCGGCGGCGAGCTGCCGGACTGGGCGCGCACCGTCCTGCGGGCGCACCCGTGGGTGACGGTCGGCCGGGCGCCCTCGGTGGTCGGCACCCCGGTGGACGTCCCGCGGCCGCGGCGCTGCACCCGCGACCCGGAGGCGGCGCCCGAGCACTGGATCCCGGTGACCACCCGCGGCCCGCGCGCCGGACAGCGGCTGGACGCCCTGGCCCCCTGGGCGGCGGTGGCCCGCACACTGCGCCCCGAACAGCTGGCCGAACGGCGGGCACGGCTCGCCCCCGAGCGGGTGACCGACGTCCCGGCGCTGGCCCTGCTGCCCGAGGTCGGCCGACTGGTCGCGGACCACCGCCTCGCCTGGGGCCCGATCGGCGCGGTCGGCTACGAACTGGGCACCGGCGTCCCGGTCGCCGGGCCGCTCAGCCCGCTGCGGCTGGTGCTGCGCGCCCCGCACCCGATCAGCCGGCGCGACGCGCTGCAGCTGCGGCGGGCGCTGAGCAAGCTGCCGGTGCCGGTACAGGCCGAACTGGAGACCCGCTACGGCGCGGTCCAGCTGGCCGAGTACGCGGCGGGCGTGCACACCTTCACCCTGCTGACGCCGTACGGGCCCCGCGAGGTCCACGACCCGTGGTTCCCGCGCGGCCCGTACGGGTGAGGGGGGAGAGCTCGTTCGGTGGCACCGTCGTCGGCTCCCTCCGGCTCCCGGTGCCCCGGCGCGGCTTCCCGCGCCGGGGCCCGTTCGGGTGAGCCGGGTCAGCCGCTGACGCTGGGCGCGCCCGTCTCCAGGTGGCCGGTGAAGCGTTGCGACCAGCTGCCGTCGACGTTCACCGTGACGGTGAAGTCGTACCAGCCGTTCTGGTAGGCCACGGCGTTGAAGAAGTCGCTGGTGCTGCCGCCGGCCGGGACCTGGTAGGTCCAGGGCCCGTCCGTGCGGTAGTTGTTGGAGGTGATCGTGAAGGTGATCGGGGTGGTGCCGGAGTTGGCCAGCTTGAAGTAGACCGCGAGCTTGCCGGTGCCCGGCTCGACCGCGTAGGAGGCGGTGACGGCGGCGTTCTTGCCCGGCTGGGTGAGGTCGCCGGTGAAGCGGCGCAGGAACCGGTTGGGGCCGACCACGGTCAGGTCGTACTTGCCGTTGCCGAAGCCGTTGGTGCCGCAGTTGAAGAAGTCGGTGACCGGGCTGCCGGAGCCGACGGTGTACTGCCAGGGGCCGCCGCTGCGGTAGGCGTTGGCGTAGGCGGCGAAGTGCGCGGACCGGGCGGCGCCGTCGTTGGACATCTTCAGCCAGACGTGCATGACGCCGCTGGGGTCGGCGTCCCAGTGGTCCAGGTTGGCGTTGGGCTGGTACGGCAGGGCGCGGGCCGGGCGGGTGCCGGGCTCCTGCGCGGGCAGCGCGTTGTTGCCGGGCGAGGGGTTGGGCAGCGGGCCGCAGGTGGACAGGCCGATGGTCTGGGAGGTGTCGGGCAGCGCGGGCATGCCGTACACCGGGTTGGCGAAGTCGAAGACCGAGGTGAGGTCGCCGCAGACCTGCCGGCGCCAGGCGCTGATGTTGGGGCTGGTGGCCGGCTTGCCGATGGCGGCGGTCCACACCTCCAGGAAGCGCAGCACCGAGGTGTGGTCGAAGGTCTCGGAGTTGACCCAGCCGCCGCGGCTCCACGGGGAGACGGCGATCAGCGGGACGCGGAAGCCGAGGCCGATGTTGGTGGAGTTGTAGAACTCGTCCGCGGTGCCGGCGGGCGCCGCCGGTGGCGGGACGTGGTCGAAGAAGCCGTCGTTCTCGTCGTAGTTGATCAGCAGGACGGTGGAGTTGAACACGTTGGGGTCCGCGTTCAGGGCGTCCATCACCAGGTGGACGAAGTGCGCGCCGTCCTCGGGGGTGGCGTAGGGGTGCTCGGAGGACTGCTGGTCGGCGACGATCCAGGAGACCTGCGGCAGGGTGCCGTTCAGCACGTCGGACCTGATCGCGGCGGCGATGTCGTCCGGGGTCCGGCCGGTGACGGCGGGGACGGAGCCCATGCCCTTGACGGCGAGCGGACTGCCGGCCGCGGCGTTGGCGAACTGGCTGAAGTAGGCGAGGGCGTTGTCGCCGAAGTTGTCGTTGGCGTTCTGGTAGACCTTCCAGCTGACGCCGGCGTTCTCCAGCGCCTCGGCGTAGGTCTGCCAGCGCAGGTTGGACTCGGATCCGCCGTCGTAGGCGGGGCCGCCGGCGGTGCCGCTGGGGTCGATCCAACCCGACCAGTGGTAGGTGCGGTTGGGGCCGGTCGCGCTCAGCACCGAGCAGTGGTAGGCGTCGCAGATGGTCCAGTTGTCGGCCAGCGCGTAGTGGAACGGGATGTCGCCGCGCTGCAGGTAGCCGAGGGTGCGGACGGTGCCCTTGGCGGACACCCAGGAGTCCATCTTGCCGCCGTTCCAGGCCTTGTGCTGGTCGGACCAGGCGTGCGAGAGGTCGCCGTTGCACTGCGCCAGGGTCTCCGGGGAGCCGGTGGCGCCCGAGGGGTTGAAGGCCCACGGGTACTGGCGGGCGAACAGGCCGTTCGGCTGGTTGAAGACGCTGTAGCCGCCGGAGATCCGGATGGTGGCCTTGTCGGCGAAGCCGCGGACGCCCTTGAGGGTGCCGAAGTAGTGGTCGAAGCTGCGGTTCTCCTGCATCAGGATCACCACGTGCTGCACGTCGGTGATGGTGCCGGTGGTGCTGAGCGTGGTGGTGGATGCGGTCGCGGCGGCCGCGGTCCCCGCGGCGCCGGTGCCGACCGCCGCGAGACCGGCCGCGGCCGCTCCGGACAGCGTCACGAACTTCCTACGACTCAACTCGGCCATCAGCCCGGTCCGTCCCTTCGCTGGCGATGTTGTGTACACAAGTCGGGGCTCATCAATCGCGGAGCAGTCTCCACCGCGATCGGAGCTGGCCACCAGATGCGTGCAGCAGGGTTGTCGGATTGTTCGTCCGGGTGTCACCGGGCGACGCCGGGCTGAACGCCCGGCTGATCCGTCGGGGAGGAACGGGAGGGGGTCAGCGGTCCTTGACCTCGATTCCCAGCGCATGGGCGAACTGCGGGGCCAGCTCGAGCAGTTGGGTCGAGCTGATGACGGCTCCGCGCAGGCCCTGGTGGCCGTCCGCCAGACCGAGCCGGGCGGCCCCGCGCAGGTCGGTCTTGCTCAGCGTCGCCCCGCGCAGCCGGACCTCCTCCAACGTCGAGCCGGGGAAGGACACCCCGGTCAGCCTGGCCTCGCCGAAGTCCACATCGCGCAGCAGGCAGTCCTCGAAGACGACGTCCCGCAGCACGGCCGCCCGCAGGTTGACCGCCTCCAGCTTGCAGCCGCGGAACACCACCCGGCGCAGCGCGGCGCCGTAGCCCGCGACCCCGGCCAGCACGCCGCCGACGAAGTCGCTGTCCTGCCACTCGGTGTCGCTCAGGTCGCAGGCCACCCAGCGGCCGGCCTGCACCCAGACCTCGTTGAACCGGGCCTGGCGCAGCTTGACCCCGCTGAGCGCGACCCCGGTGAAGGCGCACTCCAGGAAGACGGCGCCGGCACCCGACTCGTCCGTGTGCGCGCCGCCGTCGAAGTGCGTGGTGTCGTACCGCGCGTCGCTGCGCAGCGGACCGGTGTGCGGGCGCAGCAGCTCGGCGTACGGGAGGTCGGCGAGCTGATCGGGGACGGAACGGGGCATGGCGGCGGCACCTTGCGGATCGGGGGCGAACGGGTCTGGCCCGCATGCTCGCACGTGACACCGACATCGCCGCCCGTACGCGCCGCCGGACCGGCCGTGCCGAGCGGCCGGTCCGAGCTCGTCACAGCCGTCAGCCGCGTGCCCGGAGCGAGTTGACCCGACTGCGCTCGGTGCTGTTCGGGTACGGGTTGGTGCAGGACGGGCCGGGGCCGCCGCCGGACATCAGCTCGCTGCACGGGCCGGAGTAGTGGGGGTCCCCGGAGCTTCGGACAGCCCGGCGGCCGCGCGGATGGCGTCAACCCGCGATAGCCCGGCCCAATCCCCCGGCAGCCCTCGGGATTTCGGCGGTCTTTTACTCGTCTTGACCCAGCCATGGCCCTGGCATTCCGTTCCGGGGGCGGCTAGGCTCCCACTCGGGGAAGCACCCGTGCGGCGGCCCGCCCGTTTCCGGCCGGGCGGGCCGCCGCACCCGACTCGCCCTGAGCTCAGGTCAGTTGGGCTCCGCCACGCCGTTCGCCCAGAGCGCGTCGACCTGGGCGCTCTCGATGGCGTCGGGGTGCGCGTTGGTGCAGGACGGGCCGGGACCGTGACCCGACATCAGCTCACTGCACGGACCGGCGTAGTCATCGGGCAGGCCGAGCACGTGTCCGGTCTCGTGGGCGACGATCCGGAGCGAGTAGTACTCCTGGGCCTGCTGGTGGTCGATGAAGATGTAGCCGTGTCCGTGGCCGTCGGTGCTGGCGTACGAGCCGCTGCCGTCGCCCTCGGTGTAGGAGAAGTCGCCGGTGCCGCTGGTCTCCTGGAGCCGGACGTTGTGCACCGAGTTGTTCCAGATCTGCGCGGCGTCGGCGATGTCGCCGGCGAAGGAGGGCGCGCTGGTGGTGTCGTAGGTGACGGTGACGGTCTGCAGCCACGGGTCGGCGGCCTGCCTGGCCCTGGCGGAGGCCAGCACGGCCCGGAAGAACGCCTGGTTGTTCGCGGCCCGCTCGGTCGAACCGGCGTACGTCGATGCGGTGTCGCCGTGCACCGCCGGCGCGGCGACGGCGGTGGCGGGCAGTGCGGCGAGGCCGGCGGCCAGGGCCAGGCCCAGGGCGGCGGACAGCACGGATCGTTTCATGGGGGCTCCGGGTTTCGCGGCGCGCCGACCCGCCGGGGCCGGTGGGGGCCGGGCACGGCGGCGGCGCACAGTGGGGGCCGTCCCGGCGGAGGCCGGGGCGGTGTGCTGTCCGAGCTTCGACCCGTCCGGGCCCGTCGCGGATGATGCCAAGTGGCGATAGCCGGGCCGTATGGCGCGCCGGCTCGACGCCGTGCGGCGCCCCGGCTCGGCGCCGGCGGGCTCGTGATCTCCTGTCATGTCCTTGGCGAGGTGGCTGGGTGACGTCTATGCTCCCGTCGTGGAGCTCGACGTGAGACACCTCCGGGTGCTGTGCGCGATCGCCGACACCGGCAGCCTCCGCAAGGCCGCGCTCCAGCTCGGCATGACCCAGCCCTCCCTCACCACCCAGCTGCACCGGATCGAACGGGCCATCGGCGGAACCCTGTTCACCCGCGAGCAGACCGGCAGCCGGCCCACCGCCCTCGGCCACTCCGTGCTGTCCCGGGCCCGGCCGGTGATCAGCGAGATGGCCGCCCTGGTCGCCGCCGCCCGCCAGGAGGCCCGGGACACCACCGGCCCCGGCCACCAGCGCCGGCTGCGGATCGGCAGCGTCGGCAGCCGGGCGGTCGCCGCCTGGCTGCGCCGGGTGCACGAGCGGCTGCCGGACACCGACACCACCATCCACGTCGACATCTCCGCCAGCGCGCTGCTGCGGATGGTCGCCGCCGACCAGCTGGACGTGGCCTTCGTGTACGAGAGCGAGGGCTTCCCGCTGCGGGTGCCGCCGGGCGCCGAGCACCGGGTGCTGATGGCCCGCGAGCCGCAGTTCGTCGCGCTCGCCGCCGGACACCCGGCCGCCGCCCGGCCGGTCGTCCACCTGGCCGACCTCGCCGAGGACACCTGGATGGTCGACCCGACCGCCGACCACGAGTACGCCGCGATGCGCCGGGTGTTCAGCGAGGCCGGGCTCAACCCCCGGGTGGTGCAGGTGCGGGACAACGCCACCGCCGCCGAACTGGTCGCCTCCGGCGAGGCCGTCCGCCCCTGCCAGCCGACCTCACTGCCCGGCCCCGGCACCGTGGTCCGCCCGGTGCACGGGGACCCGCTGGCCGTCCGGCTGCTGTTCACCTGGCGACCCCGGGTGCTCAGCCCGCCCGCCCTGGACGCGCTGTACGGCGAACTGCGCGCCGCCTACCTGGATCTGGCCAAGGTCAGCCCGGCCTACCTGGACTGGCTGGCGCGGCACGAACCGGTGCTGCTGGAGCGGGTTCAGACCGTCTGAGCCCCGCTCTCCCGGCTCTCCCGGCCGTGGACCAGCACCCCCACCGCGATCAGCAGCGCGCAGACCAGGCCCGCCGCCGGCACGCCGGAACCGCCCAGCGCGGTGCAGGCCAGCACCAGCACCGCCCCGGTCGGCGCCAGCGACTGGGCGAGCGGGCCGCGCTTGGTGTGCCGGGAGTGCAGGTACCAGACGCTGACCAGGTAGACCGCGGTCGGCACGGTGACCGCCGCGGTGGCGGCCGCCTCGGAGATCTCCGTCTTGTGCACGGCCGACTCCACCGCCACCTCCAGCCCGGTGCCGATCGCCGCCGCCGAGCCGAACACCAGGTAGTGCCCGTAACCCCAGGCGAAGGCCTGCCGGTTGGAGCGCAGGTGCTCGTGGACGGGCCGGGCGAAGTAGATCCACCAGGCGGCGAAGCAGATCAGCAGCCCGCCGACCGCCACCGGCACCAGCCGGCCCAGCCCCTCGTGCTCGTCCACCGCCGACTGCACCGCCACCGTCGCGGCGGCCACCGTCTCGCCGAGCACGATCAGGGTGAACAGCCCGTACCGCTCGGCGATGTGGTGCGGGTGCCAGGAGGTCTGCATCCGCAGTTCGGCGACCACCGGCACGGCCAGCTCGCACAGCACGCCGATCGGGATGACCACCGGCCGGGCGGCGTCCGGCAGCAGCAGCACCACCACCCAGCCGACCTGGCAGACCGTGATCCCCACCGCGTAGCGCAGCGCGACCCGGCGCGCCTCGCCCTGCTCGGCGGCCGCCGCGCGCAGCCACTGGGTGACCATCGCCAGGCGCATCACCACGTAGCCGGTGATCGCCAGCGCCAGGTCCTGGGTGGCGAACAGCCGCGGCACCCCGGCGGCGAGGATCAGCACACCGGCGATCTGCACCAGCGTGGTGATCCGGTACGGCACGTCGTCGCAGTCGTACGCGGAGGCGAACCAGGTGAAGTTCATCCACGCCCACCAGATCGCGAAGAAGGCGAGCGCGTAGCCGCGCAGGCCCTCGCCGTAGTGCCCGGCCGCGAGGGAGTGGGCGAGTTCGCGCCCGGCCTGGCCGACCGCGACCACGAAGCAGAGGTCGAAGAAGAGTTCCAGCGGGGTGGCGACCCGGTGCGGCTCGTCGCGGTCGCGCGGGACCATCCGGCGCACCGGGGGCGGGTCGACGTGCTGCGCGCGCGGCGCCGCTTCGGCGGGGTCACTGGCCATCGGTGCTGCTCCGGGGTTCGGGGAGGGACTCGCCGTCCCGCATCCTGGCAGCGGTCCGGTCCCGGTGCACGCACCGGCACGGCGCCGGTGCGTGCGTGCTCCCGTGTGGTGTCGGCCCACGCGCCGGCCCGTTCGTCAGCCGGTGCGCCAGCCCGTGCGTCAGCGCGTGCTCCAGCGCGTGCGTCAGGTGCGGCAACCACGTTCATGGGCGCCCCGGGCACGATGCCTCCGTATGTCCCTTTTTTCCTTGCTGTCAGCGACAGTTGACGCTTGGGTGCGCGAAGTGGGTGACAGCGCGGCGGGTTTCCGGGCGTGCCCCGCGCGCTGCGCCGCGACCGGCCGCGACGCCCCGCTAGATTCTCCCCCGGTTGGAAGCGAGCGCGGGCCCCTGCGGGGCCCCACGACACGGGCGGCCTGCGGGCAACGCGGAAGGTCAAGGCGGGTGGCAGGACACTGGGGGCGGCGAAGCCGGCCCACCCGTGTCCGCACCACCGGCCTCGTGATCACCGCGCTGCTCGCCAGCGCCTGCCGTGCGGTCGCCCTCGCCTCTTCCGCGGCCCGGGCTACTTCTCCCAGCCGACCTTGCTGTAGTCCTCGCTGCCCAGGCCGAAGGCGCCGTAGTTGGCGAGCCCCTTGCGGACCGCCACCACGACCGGCCGCTGGTAGAGCTCGACGGTGTGGCCGAGCTCCCAGATCTTCGCGTCCGCCTGGTTGTAGAGCTTCGCGGCATCCGCCGGGTCGACCGTTCCGGCCGCCTTCTTCAGCAGGTCGTCGATCTCCTGGCTGCCCAGGCGGGACGGGTTCTGGAAGGAGTTGTCGCCCACCGGCAGGCGGAAGTTGGCGAGGCTCTTGGAGTTCGGGAACGAGTCGGTGTTGCGCCAGCTGGCGACGTCGAACTTGCCCGGGGTGACGTACTTGGCGAAGAAGTCGTTGGCGGCCACCTTGTCCAGGTCGACCTTGACCCCGGCCGCCTGCCACATCGCCGCCGCCGCGGTGGCGAGGTCGAGCTGGGCCTGCTGGGTGCCGTCGCTGAGCACCCAGTGCAGCTCCAGCGGCTGCCCGTCCTTGGTCCGCGGCTGACCGCTGCCGGCCTCCTTCCAGCCGGCGTCGTCCAGCAGCTTCTTGGCGGCCGCGAGGTCGAACTTGGCCCAGTCGCCGGAATTGTCCTGGTAGCCGGTCTGGTTGGGCATGATGATGTGGTTGCCGAGCGGCTTGAACTCCACCGGCACCCCGTTGTTGGCGATCTTGATCAGGGCCGAGCGATCGAGCGCCCTGCCGAGCGCCTGGCGGACCTTCTGGTCCGCCAGCGCGCCGTTGCCACCGAACGAGATGTGCACCTCGTCCCACGGGCTGGCGGCCCGGATCGCGGTGTCCTTGGCGTTCTTGAGCTGCCCGTACGCGGCCGCGGTGCCGGCCGAGGCGAGGTCGATCTCGTTGTTGAGGTACGCCTGGATGCTCGCCGACTTGTCCATCACCCGGAAGGTGATCTTGTCGAGCTTGGGCTTGGTCCCCCACCAGGCCGGGTCCGGGACCAGGCTGAGGGTCTGCGCGGTCTTGTCCGCCGTCCCGATCCTGAACGGGCCGGCGGTGATCGGGATCTTCTCCACCCAGCCCTTGTTGAAGTCGTCCGGGGTGGCGATGCCGGCCGCCGGGATCAGCGGGCGGAACAGGTTCTGCCAGTCCGCGTACGGCTGGGCGAAGGTGACCTTCACCTCGGTCGGGTCGGCGCCCTGTTCGACCGCGGAGATCAGCTCGTAGCCGGACGGGTCGGCGATGTTGTACGCCGGGTCCTTGCCGTTGCTGCTCTGCCAGTCGGCCTTGAAGTCCAGGTAGCTGAGCGGCTTGCCGTCCGACCACTTGGCCTTGGGGTTCAGCTTGTACGTGATCACCTGCGGCGAGGTCGAGGTGACCTTGGCCTCCACCAGGTAGTCCGGGTTCGGCTGGAAGGTGCCGGAGGCGTCGGTGCCGAACAGCGAGGGCTCCACGGTGCGGATCAGGTTCACCGTGTCGGTGTAGCTGCCGCCGTCCACCTGGAGCGGGTTCCACTGGGTGATCCACTGGTCCAGTGCGAAGCGCACCTCGCCGCCGTCCTTGATCTGGTCCAGCGGCTTGGCGTTGATGTCCTGGGAGTCCTGTCTCGGCGGCTCGCTCTTGGCCACGTCGCCGCCCGAGCCGCCCCCGCCGGAGGTGCACGCGGTGACCGCCAGCGCGACGGCGACGGCGAGGGCGGCCGCCCGGCCGAGGCGGCGGGCCGAGGTGGAAGCGTCCATGAGGGTCCCCCTGATGAGGTCTGCGAAGCGGGAGTTGGGGCGCGACAGGCATGACTTGGCTTGAGCATGGGCACTCAATCCGGCACCGAGCCAGAGGAACGTAACAGCGGATCAGATCCGCCACCAGGGGGAGGAACGCACACCTGATCCAAAAGTCACGTGCGGCAATCCGGCCGCAACACCACGGTGCTTCACTCTGACCTGCGGGTTCACCGACAGCCCTGCCTGGCGCCAACTGCACCGCTCTCCCCGCCACCTGACGCCCCGACCGGGCCCCGACCGAAGGCCACCAGCCGATGCCCACCAGACGCGTCGACCCCGCCCCCACCCCGGACGGGCGCTGATGCTCCGCTACCTGGCGAAGCGCTTGAGCTACTACGCGGCGCTGCTGATCGCCGCCGTGTTCCTGGCGTACGCGATCTCCGCGAGCGCCCTGCAGCCGCGCACCTACTTCGACGCCAAGGTCCCCCGCCCGTCGGCCGAATCGGTCGAGCGCCAGCTCACCGCGCTCAACCTGAACGACCGGACCCCGGTCGTCGAACGCTTCGGCCACTGGGCCGGCGGCCTGCTCCACGGCGACCTCGGCCGGACCATCCACGACACCCCGGTCAACGACGACTTCGGCCGCCGGGTCTGGGTCTCGCTGCGGCTGCTGCTGATCGGCAGCCTGCTCGGCGCGGTCCTCGGCGTCGCCGCCGGGGCGTGGAGCGCCGTGCGCCAGTACCGGATCTCCGACCGGGTGCTCACCGTGCTGTCCTTCGTGCTGCTCTCCACCCCGGTCTTCCTGGTCGCGCTGTTCCTCAAGAACGGCGCGATCGCCGCCAAGGACGCGGCCGGCCACGAGGTCGTCCCGTTCACCGGCTACGAGACCCCCGGACTGGCCGGCGGCCTCGGCGCCCACCTCGCCGACTGGGCGCTGCACCTGCTGCTGCCCACCGTCTCGCTCGCCCTCGGCGGCCTCGCCACCTACAGCCGCTACCAGCGCGGCACCATGCTCGACGTGCTCGGCTCCGACTACCTGCGCACCGCCGAGGCGAAGGGCCTCACCCGCCGCAGGGCCCTGCTCAAGCACGGGCTGCGCACCGCCGTGATCCCGATGTCGACCATGTTCGCCTACAGCTTCCTGGGCATCTTCACCGGCGCGATCTTCACCGAGACGATCTTCGGCTGGCACGGCATGGGCGAGTGGCTGATCCAGTCGATCAACGAACAGGACGTCAACTCGGTGGTGGCGATCAACCTGTTCACCGCCGTCGTCGTGCTCGCCTCCGGCTTCCTGGCCGACACCCTGCACGCCGCCCTCGACCCGCGCGTGCGGTCCTGACCGGAGTGAGCTGAGATGACCGTCGTCGCTGCCGAACCCGCATCTTCCTCCACTCCCGCCGGACGGCCGCGGGCCACCGGGCGGGGCCGGCTCGTACTGGCCCGGCTGCTCGCCGCCCGCGGCGCCGTCGCCGGCACCGTCCTGATCCTGCTGCTGTTCGCGCTCGCCTTCGGCGGCCCGTACCTGACGCCCTGGGACTACGCCACCCCCGACTTCACCGCGCTGCACCAACCCCCCTCCGCCGCGCACTGGTTCGGCACCAACGGGGTCGGCCAGGACGTGTTCGCCCAGACCGTCCGCGGGCTGCAGAAGTCGCTGATCATCGGCCTGCTGGTGGCCCTGTTCTCCACCGTGCTGGCCTCGCTGGTCGGCGCCTGCGCCGGCTACTTCGGCGGCTGGACCGACCGGGCGCTGATGTTCCTGGTCGACCTGATGCTGGTCTTCCCCAGCTTCCTGATCATCACCGTGCTCTCGCCCCGGCTGCGCGGCAGCGGCTGGATCGCCTTCGTGCTGCTGCTCGCCCTGTTCAACTGGATGATCACCGCCCGGGTGGTCCGCTCGATGACCGTCTCCCTGCGCGAGCGCGAATTCGTCCGCGCCGCACGGTTCATGGGCGTCCGGCCACTGCGGATCATCAGCCGGCACGTCCTGCCGAACGTCGCCTCCTTCCTGATCGTCGACGCCACCATCGCGGTCGGCGGCGCGGTGATGAGCGAGACCGCGCTCTCCTACTTCGGCTTCGGCGTCCGGCCGCCGGACGTCTCGCTCGGCACCCTGCTCGCCGCCGGGACCACCGAAGCCCCGGTGTTCCCCTGGATGTTCTACTTCGCGGCCGGGCTGCTGGTGCTGTTCGTGCTCGCCGTCAACCTGGTCGGGGACGGGCTGCGCGACGCCCTCGACCCCACCGCCGGGGGCGCTCCCCGTCGCGCCCGTCGGTCCCGTCGTTCGTGGAGGAAGCCCAAGTGACCACCGCCGTCGAGACCCCGCTGCTCGCCGTCCGGGACCTGCGGGTGGACTTCGCCGGCCCGCACGGCCCGGTGCCCGCCGTCCGCGGGGTGGACCTCACGCTGCGCCGCGGCGAGACCCTCGGCATCGTCGGCGAGTCCGGCTCCGGGAAGTCCGTCACCGCGCTGTCGGTGCTCGGGCTGCTGCCGGGCACCGCCCGGGTCGGCGGCTCGGTCCGCCTCGACGGCCGGGAACTGGTCGGCCTGCCCGGGAAGGAGCTCGCCGCGATCCGCGGCCGCCGGGTCGCCATGGTCTTCCAGGACCCGCTGTCCGCCTTCACCCCGGTCTACCGGATCGGCGACCAGATCGCCGAGGCGGTCCGGGTGCACCAGCCGGTCGACAAGGCCACCGCTCGCCGCCGGGCCGCCGAACTCCTCGACCTGGTCGGCATTCCGGCCCCCGACCGGGCCCTGGACAGCTTCCCGCACGAGTTCTCCGGCGGCATGCGCCAGCGCGCGATGATCGCCATGGCCATCGCCAACGAGCCCGACATCCTGCTCGCCGACGAACCCACCACCGCCCTGGACGTCACCATCCAGGCCCAGGTGCTGGACGTGCTGCGCACCGCCCGGGAGGAGACCGGCGCGGCCCTCGTCCTGGTCAGCCACGACCTCGGGGTGATCGCCGGTGCGGCCGACCGGGTCGCCGTGATGTACGCGGGCCGGGTGGTCGAGACCGCCGGCGTGGACGAGCTGTTCGCGGCCCCGCGCCACCCCTACACGCTCGGCCTGATCGGCGCGCTGCCCCGGCTGGACGGGCGCGGCGGTCCGCTCGTACCCATCCCCGGCGTCCCGGCGCCGATGGCCGAACTGCCGCCCGGCTGCCCGTTCGCCGCGCGCTGCCCGCTGGCGGAGGAGCGCTGCTCGACGGCGGAGCCTCCGTTGAACGCGGAGCCTCGGTTGAGCGGGGAGCCTCCGTTGAGCGCGGAGCCTCCGTTGAGCGGGGACGAGGGGCATCAGGCCGCCTGCGTGCGGTCGGCGGAGCTGGCCGAACGGCGGCCCGCGCCGAGCGAGGTGTACCCCGTGCCCGAGCTGCCGGCCGGCCCCTCCGGCGGGGACCGCTCCGGACGGACCCCGGTGCTGTCGGTGAGCGGGTTGGGAAAAACGTTCCCGCTGCTCAAGGGAACGGTGTTCAAGCGCAAGGTCGGCGAGGTCTACGCGGTGGACGGCGTGGAACTGGACCTGCGGGAGGGCGAGACCCTCGGCCTGGTCGGGGAGTCCGGCTCTGGCAAGTCCACCACGCTGTTCGAACTGCTGAAGCTGGGCGCCCCGGAGACCGGCCGGATCGAACTGCTCGGCCGCGACACCGCCGAACTCACCCGGACCGAGGTCCAGCGGCTCCGGGCCGAACTGCAGATCGTGTTCCAGGACCCGATGGCCAGCCTCGACCCCCGGATGCCGGTCGGCGACGTCGTCGCCGAACCCCTGCGTGCCCAGCGCACCCCGCGCGAGGAGATCGCCCGCCGGGTACCCGAACTGCTGCGCCAGGTCGGCCTCGACCCGGAGCACGCCGTCCGCTACCCGCACCAGTTCTCCGGCGGGCAGCGCCAGCGGATCTCCATCGCCCGGGCGCTCGCCGTCCGGCCGAAGCTGCTGGTGCTGGACGAACCGGTCTCCGCCCTGGACGTCTCGATCCAGGCCGGCGTGCTCAACCTGCTGCAACGGCTCAAGGCCGAGCTCGGGCTGTCCTACCTGTTCGTGTCGCACGACCTCTCGGTGATCCGGCACCTCGCCGACCGGGTCAGCGTGATGTACCTCGGACGCACGGTCGAGCAGGGCGAGGTCTCCGCCGTCTTCGACCGACCCCGCCACCCCTACACCCGGGCCCTGCTCTCCGCCGTCCCGCTGCCCGACCCGGCCGCCGAGCGCGCCCGCGACCGCATCCTGCTGGCCGGGGACCCGCCCTCCCCCACCGAGCGCCGCACGGGCTGCGCCTTCCGCACCCGCTGCCCGCTCTACGCCCGGCTCCGGGACGCGACGGCCCGGGCGCGGTGCGAGCGGGAGCGGCCGACGCTCGACGGCTTCGACGGGGTGGATCAGCAAGCGGCCTGCCACCACCCGCAGTGATCGCGGTGGGTGACCGTCCGAATACGATTCGGCGGATCGGGCCGGCGCCGTGTACTGTCTTCCACGTCAGCAAGCGCCGCTAGCTCAGTTGGTTAGAGCAGCTGACTCTTAATCAGCGGGTCCGGGGTTCGAGTCCCTGGCGGCGCACATGGCAAGGTCTCAGGCCGTCCACTCCGGTGGGCGGCCTGAGGCGTTTCCGGGGCGGGTAGACCTTCCCACCATGACCTCCTCCGACCCCCGCCCGCTGGCCGAGGAACTGTTGCTGCTCTGCGCCGATCCGGCGTCCGGGCACCTGCGCTCCCCGACCGCCTTCCCGACCGCGATCGCGGGCGCCGTCCTCGCCGAGCTGCAGCTGACGGGCACCATCACCGTCGAGGACCGCCGGATCACCGCCTTCCGGCCGTCCGGCGACCACGACGAACTCGCCGCCAGGGTGCTGACCGAGCTGGAACGGGCGGGCAAAAGCCGCCGCCGGACCACCCTCGACCACGCGCTGGCCACGCTCCGCTACCGCAGCGGCCCCCGGCGGTACCTGGACCGGCTGACCGAGCAGGGCGTGCTCACCGTCCGCACCCCCGGTTTCCTCGGACTGCCACGCCGCCGCTGGACCGCCGTCCGGCCGGACGCCGGGGCGCTGATCGCCGAACGCGTGGCGGCGACGCTCGCCCGGACCGCCGACTCCGGCCCGACCACCGGCTCGGAGCAGCGGGACCACCAGCTGGCCGGGCTGATCGGGACGACCCACCTGGAGCGCCGGCTCTACCCGGGAACGGCGGGCGAGCCGACCCGGCGCGCGGTGCGGCAGCTCGCCCACAGCCTGCCGGTCCCCCAGGCCGTGAACCGGGCCGCGGCCCGGCGGAGAAGGGCGATGAGCAGTTGACGGCCGAGGCCCCCCGACCGCCCCGGACCGTCCCTGGTCACCCCTGACCGCTCCTGACCGCTCCGGGGCCTCAGCCCGTGTCCAGTACGGCGGAGGCCACCGCGTCCGGGCGGTCGAACATCACCAGGTGCCCGGCCGGGGCCGTGGTCCGGTAGTCGGCCCCGAGCAGCGTCGCGAGCTCCCGCTGCCGGGCCAGCCAGGACTCGGTGCGGCCGGTCCGGCAGCCGTCGTCGGCGGCCAGCACGGTGACCGGCAGGTCCTCGCGCAGCGGCCGGGTGCGCCGCAGTTCCTCCAGCTCGGCGGCCATGTCGAGGTAGCGCCAGTTCTCCCGGAGCATCGCGCGCAGGGCCCGGCCGGTGCGGTAGCAGTGCCGGACCAGCGGCGCCGGGGCGAGGTCCTCGCGGCGGACGGTGGACAGCCGGGCGGTCATCCGGCGGGCGGTCGGGCCGAGCAGGTACGGCACGGCGAGGGCGGTCGCGGCGCCCGCCAGCGCCCGGGCCGCCAGGTCCCGTGCGGCGGGCGCCGGGTGGGGGCGGGCCTGCGGTTCGACGCTGGCGTCGACCAGGACCAGCCCGGCGGCCCGCTCGGGGTGCAGCCGGGCGAGGGCCTCCACGTGGAAGCCGGCGAGCGAGTGGCCGACCAGGGTGCAGGGCCCGCCGAGGCCGAGGCCGTCCAGCACCGCGCGGATCCGCTCGGCCTCCCCGGCCGCCGTCGGGGCGGGCCGCCCGGTGGCCGGCTCGGCGGCGCTCAGCCCGTAACCGGGCCGGTCGAAGCGGACGACGGTGCGGTAGGGGGTGAGGAAGGGGACGACGAGGTCCCAGTCGAACCAGCTGCTGCCGAGACCGCCGGTGAGCAGGCAGACCGGGCCGCTGCCCTCGGTGCGGACGTGCAGCGGGACGCCGTCGATGCGCAGGAAGCACGCCCGGACGGCGGGGCTGGTCGGGCCGGTGGGCACGGTTCCACCCTAGTCGGCGGCGAAACTCCTCCCCAAACGGGAGGAAACGGGCGCCGGGGCGCCCGGGGCGCCGGGTGGAGCGGGCGTGGTTCGAGGCACCCCTCGGAAGCGTGTATTGTTTTCCAGGTCAGCAGGCGCCGCTAGCTCAGTTGGTTAGAGCAGCTGACTCTTAATCAGCGGGTCCGGGGTTCGAGTCCCTGGCGGCGCACAGACGGTTGGGGAGCCTCTCGCAGCAGCGAGGGGCTCCCCGATTTTTTGGCCCTCGACGTCCGTTTTGCGTGTGATGTCGGTCTCGATTGCCGTTCCGGCGGAGCCATTGGGCCCGCCCGGCTCGTCCTGGGCAGTAAACCGGAATCGGGACAGAGGTCCCCAACCGCCGATGTCCCCGTCTGTGCAGGCTGGCCCGGTCCGCCCGCAGGAAAGGCCGCGCCTTGTTCCGAAACGCCCAGAGCGGCCGCCGCACGCCGTCGATCGGCCTCCGGCCGGTCAAGCGGCTCAAGCGCTCCACCACCACGGCACCCGGCGGCAGGAAGCCGCGCCGTCCCAAGCGCACCGGCTGGCGCCGGCTGATACCCACCTGGCGGATGACCCTGCTCGGCTTCGCCACGGCGCTGCTGCTCGGGGTCGGCCTGTTCGCGCTCGGCGTCGCGCTGGTGAAGGTCCCGGACGCGCACGCCGCCGCGACGGCGCAGAGCAACACCTGGCTGTACGCCGACGGCTCGGTGATCACCCGCACCGGCCAGACCAACCGGCAGAACGTCGGCCTGGACAAGGTCTCCCCCGCCGCCCAGCACGCCGCGCTGGCCGCCGAGGACCGCAACTTCTACAACGAGGGCGCCGTCAACGTCCAGGGCCTGGTCCGGGCAGCCCTCAACACCGCCAAGGGCGAGGGCACCCAGGGCGGCTCCACCATCACCCAGCAGTACGTGAAGAACACGTACCTGAACCAGAAGCAGTCGATCACCCGCAAGGTGAAGGAACTCTTCATCTCGATGAAGGTGGACGCCACCGAGAGCAAGGACGACATCCTCTCCGGCTACCTCAACACCTCCTACTACGGCCGCGGCGCGTACGGCATCCAGGCCGCCGCCCAGGCGTACTTCGGCATCGACGCCTCCGCGCTCAACCCGGCCCAGGGCGCCTACCTGGCCACCCTGCTGAACGCCCCGAGCGCCTACGACGTGGCCACCGCGACCCCGGCGGGCAAGCAGAACGCCGTCAACCGCTGGAACTACGTCATGGACGGAATGGTCAAGGAGGGCTGGATCTCCGCCGACGAGCGGGCCAGGACCACCTTCCCGGACGTCAAGGACCCGCAGCCCAACCCGGGCCTGTCCGGCCAGTCCGGCTACCTGGTGGACGCGGCCACCCAGTACCTCACCTCGAACAACGTCATCAGCGAGACCGAGCTGGCCAAGGGCGGCTACACGATCAAGCTGAGCATCGACCCGACCCGCCAGCAGGCCCTGCAGGACTCCGTCCAGGCGCAGCTGCACGACACCCTGAACCCGGACAAGCGGAAGAAGGACGCGGCCGCCCAGGCCGGCGCCGTCTCGGTGGACCCGAAGACCGGCGCGGTCGTCGCCCTGTACGGCGGCGTCGACTACGTGAAGCACTACGTCGACAACGCCACCCGGCGCGACTACCAGGCCGGTTCGACCTTCAAGGCGATCGCGCTGGCCGCCGCCTTCGAGAACGACGCCAAGACCCAGGACGGCCGGACCGTCACCCCGCACACGATCTACGACGGCACCAGCGGCCGCAAGGTCCGCGGCGGCAAGGGCACCCCGTACGCGCCGCCGAACGAGGGCGACAGGAGCTACGGCCAGATCAGCCTCCAGCAGGCCACCGACTGGTCGGTCAACTCGGCCTTCGCCCAGCTCGCGCAGGACACCGGGCTGCAGAAGGTCAAGGACACCGGCATCGCCCTGGGCCTGCCCGGCAACACCCCGGGGCTGGACCCGGTGCCGTCCATCCCGCTCGGTGCGGCCACCCCGAGCGTGCTCGACATGGCCGGCGTCTACGCCACGCTGGACAACGGCGGCAAGCAGATCACCCCGTGGCTGGTGCAGTCGGTGGACCGGGGCGGCGAGGCCGTGGCGCTGCCCGCGCACAAGACCACCCAGGCGATCAGCGCGGACACCGCCAACCAGGTCACCTCGATGCTCCAGGGCGTGGTGAGCGACCCGGGCGGCACCGGCTGGCGAGCCAAGGCACTGGGTCGTCCGGTGGCGGGCAAGACCGGTACCACCGACGACCAGAAGTCCGTCTGGTTCGTCGGCTACACCCCCGAGCTGGTCACCTCGGTCGCGCTGTTCGGCCAGGACCCGGCCACCGGCGCCCAGGTCAGCCTGAGCGGCGTCGGCGGGATCGACGGCGCGGCGGGCGGCCAGTACCCGGCGCAGATCTGGACCAGCTACATGAAGGCCGCGCTCAAGGGCCAGCCGGTGAGCGACTTCCCGACCCCGGCGGACGACGGCGACTCCTCGGGCGCCACCGACCTGCCGACCACCCCGAGCACGCCGAGCGGCACCCCGTCGACCAGCGCCACGCCGAGCACCGGCGCGGGCAACCAGGGCGACGCCTCGGGCGCGAACTCCTCGGGCGGCACGGGTTCCGGCTCCGGTGCCGGCCCAGGTGCCGGTTCCGGTTCCGGTTCCGGCGGGAACGGCACCGGGTCGGCCACGGGCCCGACCGGGCAGCCGACCACCCAGCCCACCTCGCGGCCCACCGGCCGGCCGACCTCCCGGCCGACGCCGACCACCCAGCCGACCACGGGCCCGACCGGGCAGCCGACCACCCAGCCCACCGGCGGGACGGACGCGCTTACGGGGGCCGGGGCGGCGGCCGGGGGCTGATCGGGGCCGGGGCCGGGGCCGGATCAGGCTCCGGCTGGATCGGGCCCGCGCCGGACAGGCCCGCGCCGGACAGGCCCGCGCCGGATCGGCCTTCCGGGCGAAGTCGTCGACGCGGATCACTGGCACGGGCCGGATCACCGACGGGGTCGGTGGTCCGGCCCGCTCGGGTGAGCGCGCCGTTGCGGACAGTTGAGACCAGGACCAAATGACGAAATGGCGCCTTACCGAAGCATCGGTATGACTGTCACAATGCGCCAGTGCACAGATCAACGGCCTCGCCCACCCACCCTTCGGGCAGAACCCTCGGCCTCGGCCTCGCGCTGGTCTCCGCCTTCGCGTTCGGTGGCTCCGGTACCGCGGCCAAGCCGCTGATCGAGGCCGGACTCTCCCCCCTGCACGTGGTCTGGCTCCGGGTCACCGGTGCGGCCGTGGCCCTGCTGCCGGTCGCCTACCGGCACCGGGACGCCGTCCTGCGCCGCCCCGGCCTGCTGCTCGGCTTCGGCCTGCTCGCCGTGGCCGGCGTCCAGGCCTGCTACTTCGCCGCGATCTCCCGCATCCCGGTCGGCGTCGCCCTGCTCATCGAGTACCTCGGGCCGCCGCTGCTGATCGGCTACGTCAGGTTCGTGCAGCGCAAGCCCATCAGCCGGGGCGCGGCCGTCGGCGCCGGCGTCGCGGTGGCCGGGCTGGCCTGCGTGGTGGAGGTCTGGAACGGCCTCGGCTTCGACGCGCTGGGCGTGCTGTTCGCCCTCGGCGCGGCCTGCTGCCAGGTCGGCTACTTCCTGCTCGCCGACGCCGGCCGCCGGGGCGAGCGCCCGGTCGACCCGCTGGCCGTCAGCGCGTACGGGCTGCTGATCGGCGCCGTCCTGCTCACCGTCCTCACCCGGCCCTGGCAGGCCGACTGGAGCCTGCTCGGCGGGTCCGTGGTGATGAACGGGCAGAGCCTGCCCGCCCTGGTCCCGGCCGCCTGGATGGTGCTGATCGCGACCGTGCTCGCCTATCTGACCGGCGTGGTCTCCGTCGGGTACCTCTCGCCGCCGGTCGCCGGGGTGGTGGCCAACCTGGAGGCGGTGGTCGCCACGGTGCTCGCCTGGGTCCTGCTCGGCGAGCACCTCGGGCTGCCGCAGGTCGCGGGCGGCCTGCTGGTGCTGGCGGGCGCCTTCGCCGCGCAGACGAGCAAGCCGTCGGCGGTGGAGGCGGGGGCTGAGCCTGGGACAGGGGCAGGGGCTGTTGTCTCCGGGGCCACTGCTTCCAGTGCCATGGCGGCCCGGGAGCGGGTGGGCGCCGGCGACCCCGGGGTCAGCGGCCGGTCCAGCCGAACCAGTCGAGGTGACTGACCGGCCACACCACGGCCGACACCGGGCCGACCACGTTGCCCACCGGCACGGCGCCGCCGCCCGGGCCCTGCCGGTGCCAGCGGGAGTCCGCCGAATCGCTGCGGTGGTCGCCCTCGACCCAGATGTAGCCCGAGGGCACCTTCACCGGGCCGAAGTCCATGCCCGCGCAGGAGTCGTCACCGGGGTGCAGGTACGGCTCGTCGACCTTCCTGCCGTCGACGGTCAGCGTGGTGCCCGCGCACTGCACGGTCTGGCCGCCGGTCGCGATGACCCGCTTGACCAGGTAGTTGTCGTCCTTCGGCGGCACCAGCCCGACGAAACTCAGCACCGAGCTCACGGCGTTGGTGAACGGGTTCGGGTCGACCGGCTGCGGCGGCAGCCAGTTCCCCGGGTCCTTGAACACCACCGGCTGCCCCTGCTCCGGCTTCCAGCCGGTCAGCGGCGCGAGCTTGTTCACCCCGACCCGGTCGCCGATCCGCAGGGTGTTCTCCATCGACCCGGACGGGATGGTGAAGACCTGGAACAGGCAGGTCTTGATCAGCAGCGCGACCACCAGCCCGACCGCCGCCATCACCGGCAGCTCGACCCACCACGGCCGGGGACGGCGCCCGGCCCGACGGGCCTTGCGACCGCGCGAACCGTCGGCCCGGCGGCGCGCCCCGGCCCGGCCTCCGGGTGCGTCCCCCCGGGCGGCATGCTCGTGCGGACCGCGCCGGTTGTACGGACCGTTCCCGCTGTGCGGACCGTTCTCGTGCGGGCTGCTCGGGCCGCGCGGGGCCTGCGGGGTGTTCTGGGCGTCCCGGGCGGTTGGTACGCCGGATTCGGCGGGTTCGCTGGGAGCTCCGCCGGACGTTCCGGGCAGGTTCACCGCCATCGTCGCTGCTCCACCTCTCCGGCTGGGGAAAGTTGCACGCTACGCCAACCGGGGAGCCTCACGAAATCCGGCTTTTAGCCGCGCCCGACATCGCCGCCGCGCGCAGCCGGATCGCGGGTTCCGATGCCGGGCGCCGCCCTCAGTGCCTCAGCACCCTCAGCGCCCTCAGGACCGGGCGATGGCCTCGTGGTGCCTGATCACTTCGGCGATGATGAAGTTCAGGAACTTCTCCGCGAAGACCGGGTCGAGCTTGGCCCCGGCAGCCAGCTCCCGCAGCCGCTTGATCTGGTCCCGCTCCCGCGCCGGGTCCGCCGGCGGCAGCTTGTGCTCGGCCTTGAGCCGACCGACCCGTTGGGTCGCCTTGAAGCGCTCGGCCAGCATGTGGACCACCGCCGCATCGATGTTGTCGATGCTCTCGCGCAGGCTGGTCAGCTCCGCCCGTACCGAGTCTTCGATCCCCTCGGTCACGCCGGCGTCGGGGGTCGTGGGCTGGTCCGTCATCGGGTCGGCTCCCGGTGTCTGGGGTGGGCGCCCGACCGTGGGCCGGCCGGGCTCGGGCCCGGGCAAATCTAACAGGGGACCCACGCCGGACCGACTCCGTTCGGGGGAACCGTCCAACATCCGGACAGCCCACGGACCGTCCGGCGCCCGGCTCCGCGACCGGGCTGCCCGTAGGCTGGTGCGTGCATGACCGGAAGTGACGACTCAACAGTCCCTCAGCACTGGAGGAACCGATCGTGGCAACCATCCGCACCGCCCGCACCGCCTGGGAGGGCGACCTCCTCCACGGCAAGGGGCAGGTGACCTTCGCCTCCTCCGGGATCGGCGAGTACCCCGTCTCCTGGGCGGCCCGCGCCGAAGAGCCCAATGGCAAGACCAGCCCCGAGGAGCTCATCGGGGCCGCCCACTCCGCCTGCTTCTCGATGGCCCTCACGAACGGCCTGACCAAGGCCGGCAACCCGCCCACCAAGCTGGACACCCGGGCCGACGTCACCTTCCAGCCCGGCACCGGCATCACCGGCGTCCACCTGACCGTCACCGGTGAGGTCCCCGGTCTGGACGAGGCCGGCTTCGTGAAGGCCGCCGAGGACGCCAAGGCCAACTGCCCGGTCAGCCGGGCCCTGACCGGCACCACCATCACCCTCACGGCCAAGCTCGCCTGATCGCCTCCCCGGCCGTCCGGGGCCTCTTGGGTGTCCGGGTATCCGGGGCGCGCCCCCGGGCCCCAGTCCCGCCCCCGGGCGCGCAACCAGCGCCCGGGGGCGCGGTCTCGGCGCACACGCTCCCGGCGCACCTCATGTGATGTGCACCGAAGGCGTCTGAACGTTCCGCCATGCATGATCACAAACGGTGCGAATCACCCTCGCGGCGGTCACCGCGCGTTGTCATCGCGGCCTATGATCGGCCGAAGCGCCCTGTTCTCCACCCGGGTCCCCGCGCGACAGCGCCCCACGGCGGACGTCCCGCAGCGGACCGACCCTAGGACCCCGACAGGGTGCGGAGCCGGCCGCCGGAATCCCGACCGGCCAGGCGGACCATCGTCAAGTGTCAGCAGCGGACGGGAGCATGCCGTGCCGGGCCAGAACGAGGGGGCCGACGCACACCACCCAGGCGTGCGGCACAAGGAATCGTCACACCACCGCCACCTCGCCGCGCCGGTCCTCGATCCGGCGGGCCTTACCGCATCGGCCACCGCCTCCCCTTCCTCCTCCCAGGCGGCCTCCCCGGCCACGGCCTGCGGCACCCTGGAGGGTCCGGCGGTGCTGCTCTGCCCGACCTGCTCGGCCCCGTTGACCGCCGGTACCCACCCGGGCGCCGGCGAGGCCGCCGGTGTGGACGGCGACGCCAACGCCGGCGACCGGCTGCTGGCGGCGCTCCGGGCCAGCGAGTCCCGGCTGCGCGCCGCCTTCTGCGATGCCGTCATCGGCATGGCCCTGATCGATCCCGAGGACCGGATCATCGAGGTCAACCCCGCCTTCGCCGCCCTGATCGGCTGCGGCGTCGGTGAACTGGTCCGCACCCACCTGCACGAGATCATCGACCCGGAGGGCATGCCGCACCGGCTCTTCAGCGAGCTCGTCCACGGCAAGCGGGAACGGTTCCGCGTGGAGAAGCAGCTCAAGCACCGCGAGGGCCACACGGTCTGGAGCAAGGTGACCGTCTCGCTGATCCGGGACCCCGCCGGGCAGCCGCTCTACACCCTCGCGCTGGTCGAGGACATCACCGAGCAGCGCCGGCTCGGCGACCGCCTGGAGTACCAGGCGCTGCACGATCCGCTGACCCGGCTGCCCAACCGCACCTCCTTCTTCGAACGGCTCGACGCCGCCTGCCTTCCGGGCAGCGACGACCGCGAGGGCTCCGGGGGGTCTGGGAGCTCCGGGGGCTCCGGCCGACCGGTGGCGGCGGAGGGACGACGGGTGGGTGTCTGCTACCTGGACCTCGACGGCTTCGCGGCGATCAACGAGACCCTCGGCCACCACATCGGCGACCAGCTGCTGATCGCCGTCGCCGCCCGGCTGCGGCACGGGCTGTCCGAACGGGACGCCCACCTGGTGGCCCGGATGGGCGGCGACGAGTTCGCCGTCCTGGTCACCGACAGCCAGGGCAGCGAGCAGCTCACCGCGCTGGCCGGACGGATCCTGGAGGTGCTGGAACGTCCCTTCGACGTCGCCGGGCACCGGCTGGTGGTCACCGCCAGCGTCGGCGTGGTCGAGCGGTCGGTGCACGAGACCACCCCGACCGACCTGGTCAAGGACGCCGACGCGACGCTCTACTGGTCCAAGGCCGACGGCCGTGCCCGGTGGACCCTCTACGACCCGGACCGCGGTGCCCACCAGCTCACCCGCCAGCTGCTCGCCACCGCGCTGCGGCCGGCCCTGGAGCGCGGTGAGTTCACCATCGAGTACCAGCCGCTGGTCGGTCTGGCCGACGGCACGGTGCACGGCGCGGAGGCCTTGGTCCGCTGGCGCCACCCCCGCTACGGGACGCTCTCCCCCGACCGCTTCATCCCGCTCGCCGAGGAGTCCGGCGCCATCGTGCCGCTCGGCAAGTGGGTGCTGGAGGAGTCCTGCCGCCAAGCCCGGCAGTGGCTCACCGAGTTCCCGGACACCGAGACCTTCGTGAGCGTCAACCTGGCAGCCCGCCAGATCTGGGACTCCGACGTGGTGGCCGACGTCGCCCGGGCCCTCGAACGCACCGGCCTGCCGGCCCGGCTGCTGCAGCTGGAGATCACCGAGAGCGCCCTGCTCGGCCCCGGCGGCCGCCCGCTGCAGGCCCTGCAGGCGCTCGCCGACATGGGCGTGCGGATCGCGATCGACGACTTCGGCACCGGCTACTCCAACCTGGCGTACCTCTCCCGGCTGCCGGTGCACGTCCTGAAGCTCGACGGAACGTTCATCGAGGGCTTCCGCGACCCCGCACCGACCGCGGCCCCGGCGGCGTCTTCGGCCGCCTCTTCGGCCGTCTCTTCGGTGCCGGCGGAGCGCCCGGTCCACCCGGAGCACCGCTCCCGCCGCAGCGACGCGGACGAGCAGATCGTCGGCGCGATGGTGCAACTGGCCCACACCCTCGGCCTGACCGTCACCGCCGAGGGCATCGAGAGCGCCGCCCAGGCCGAGCGGCTCCGGCTGACCGGCTGCGACACCGCCCAGGGCTGGTACTTCGCCCGCCCCGGCGAAGCCGAGCTCGTCGCGGCGATACTCCGGGAGCGCCGCCCCACCCCGAGCGGCCGCTAGGCCGACGGGGCGGGGAAGGACAGGCGAACCGGGCCGCCCGGCCGAATTCGGTGCGGCCCCGCCGGGTTCGGTGCGGCCCCTCCCGGGCAGGGCTGTCCGGGAGGGAGTTCAGGTGGTCGCCGTCAGGCCGTACGCCTCGGCGATCAGGCCGTAGGAGCGGAACCGGGCCTCGTGGCCGTGGATGTGCGAGGTGACCATCAGCTCGTCCACGCCGGTCCGCTTGCGCAGCGCCTCCAGGCCGTCGGCGACCTGGCCCGGGGCGCCCAGCACCACGTTGTCGAGCCAGCTGTCGATGAAGTCCGCCTCGACCGGGCTGTACGGGTACTCCTCGGCCTCCTCCGGAGTGGGGATCGGGCCGGGGTTGCCGCGCCGGAGCCGGAGCATGCCGAGGGCCGCGGAGCGGGCGAGGCGGCGGGCGGCGGTCTCGTCGTCGGCGGCGACGGCGCTCACGCCGATCAGCGCGTACGGCTCGCTGAGCACGGCGGAGGGGCGGAAGGACGTCCGGTACAGGTCCAGCGCCGGGATGGTATTGGCACTGCTGAAGTGGTGGGCGAAGGCGAACGGCAGGCCGAGGCGGCCGGCCAGCTGGGCGCTGAAGCCGGAGGAGCCGAGCAGCCAGACCGGCGGACGGCCCTCGCCCTTGGGAACGGCGGTCAGCCGCTCGTACGGGTGGCCGGAGGGGAAGTCCCCGTCGAGGAAGTGGGTCAGCTCGGAGAGCTGCAGCGGAAAGTCGTCCGCGCCCTCGGTGACGCCGCGGCGCAGCGCGCGGGTGGTGGCCGGGTCGGTGCCGGGGGCGCGGCCGAGCCCGAGGTCGATCCGGCCGGGGTGCAGGGCCTCCAGCAGGCCGAACTGCTCTGCGATGGCCAGCGGGGCGTGGTTGGGGAGCATGACGCCGCCCGAACCGAGCCGCAGCGTGGTGGTGTTGGCCCCGAGGTGGGCGAGCAGGACGGCCGGGGTCGAGCTGGCCACGCCGGGCATGCCGTGGTGCTCCGCCACCCAGAAGCGGTGGTACCCCCACTGTTCGGCCCGGCGGGCCAGCTCGGTGGTGGCGGCCAGGGCCTGGCTGGGCGTGTAGCCGACGCCGACGGTGGCCAGGTCGAGGATCGAGAGCGGAGCGGGTGCCGTGCCGCGGGCGGTGCCCCGGATCGCCTCACCGGTCCCCGGTCCGGCCCGGTGCTCCTGCTGGTCCTCGGTGGTCATGCCGTCCGCCCTCCTGGCTGTCCTTGGTCCGGCTCTCCTCCGAGCCGGCCGTCGTGGGCGGCCGCGCGGGTCTCGGACGGCCCGGCGGTCGCTGCTGCCGACGGGGGTCAACCACGGTCGCGGGCCCGCTGTTCCCGGGCCGGCTGCTTGATCCGGGTGCGATCCGGGTGCGGGCGGGATTGCGGTCCGGGTTGCGGTCCGGGTCGGGGGCCAGGTTGCGGCCCGGATTGCGGACCGACCGGTTCGTGCGAGCGGGCCGACCGACCGTTCGGATGACGGAGAGCCAGCAAGCCGGAGCAGATGGCGACTTCACGCCAGGGTCGGAAGTCGCCAGCCTGAGCGCTCGCGATCGGTGGTCGACTTCGGGCAGGGTGATGATCAGAAGCGGACCACCGAGCGGATCCGCGTTCTACCAGCAAGGTCGTCGGGCTGGACCAGCGCCGAACGTCCCTGCGAGCCCTCGGCGCGGCACCCCGCCCCGGGGGCTCGTTCCGTTTCCGGCGGACCCGGCCCTGCCCCTCCGGTCCCTGCCCGACGAGCCCCGCGACCGGCCCGCCTCTGCCGGTGGCGTCCGGCGACGATCTTGGCCCGGGCACGCCGTCGGGGCACGCCGTCCGGGCGCACCACCGAGGCGCGCCGCCGGGCCAGATCCGCGCCTCCGCTCGGGAGCCGGCCGTGCCCCGCCGCGGGGGCCGTGAGCTGCTGCCGCCCTCCGTGATCCCCTGCACACCGGGGTGCTTCATGGCATGAAAAGTCGGGGCGCTAGCGTTGACCCCAGCAGCCACCTGCTCCCCCAGGGCGGCGTGGAGGGAGTAAGGCCTTGAATTTCGTGGCGGCGATCGGATCCTCGTGGATCTGCGCCCTTGCGCTCTTCGCCGTACTCGGCGACGCCCTACTCCCCTTCATCCCGAGCGGGACCCTGGTCATCCTGGCCGTTCTCAAGACCGCACAGATCAACGGCGCCCCGGTGCTGCTCGGCCTGGGCGTGGCGACGGCCTCCTTCCTGGGCGACCTCCTGCTACTCCACCTCGCCCGGCGCGGTGCCCCGGCGCTGCAGCGCCGACTCGCCCGGCGCCCGAAACTGGCGGCCAGCGTGGCCAGGGTCCAGCAGTCACTGGTCGAGCGCCCGCACGGCGGGGCGGCCGCGATGGTGGTGATCGCGCGGTTCGTGCCGGCCGGGCGAACCGTCCTGGACCTGGCCATCGGCCACTCTCCCGCCCATCCGCACCGCTTCCTGCACTGGTCGGCACTGGCGGCGCTGGTCTGGGCCGCCTACATCGTGACGCTGGGCTGGCTGAACAGCCACTGGTTCAACACCGCCTGGCTGAGTCTGGCGGTCTCCTGCGCGGCGGCCACCGCCATCAGCACCGCGATCGCCCGAATAGTGCGCCGCAACCGGCGGCTGGCCACGCTCTGACCGGTCCCGACGGGCCGGCGCCTTCCGGCCACGGAAGACTGTCAGGAGCACAATTCCCTTACGCGCGACGACCAGTACTGAGCGCTGACGAACTCTGACCGGCCCGGGCAGGGCGGCGGTACCGTACTCCCCTGACGGTGCGCACTGCGAAGCGTCACAAGACCGCAACAGACGACGAATCCCTGCAGCCCAGGCGGGCGCCCCCGGCGTGTTGACTGTCGTCGGAGCCCCGCGGCCTTGGAAGCCGCTAAGGCGACATGAAATGCTAACGGCGGAAAATACATCAATTGCCCGATTTGACCGGTGCGGCCCGGGCCGCCCTCACCACCGGCGGTCGGCACCCAGGGGAGACCATGACCAGCATCTCGCGCAGGACGGTGCTCAGTGCGACCGCCGCGACCGCAGCCCTCGGTGCGGTCGCTGCCTGTTCCAGCAACGGATCCGGTTCGGGGAACGACTCCGCCTCGACTTCCTCCGGCAGCACCGCGAACCCCGGCCAGAGCGGCACCACCGACCCGACCCAGGCCGTGGTGCCCAAGGGCACCCCGATCGGCGACGGCTCCAACGCGGACACCGGCCCGCAGCCGAACCAGCCCAAACCCGAGAAGCTCAAGCCGGGCGAGCGCCCGCCGCAGTTCGTGGTGTTCTCCTGGGACGGCGCGGGCGGCACCGACGACGGCCAGTTCCCCCGCTTCCTCAAGCTGGCGGAGCAGTACAAGGCCACGATGACCTTCTTCCTCTCCGGCATCTACGCCCTGCCCAAGGGCAAGTCCCAGCTCTACCACCCGCCGAAGCACTCCGTCGGTGCCTCCGACATCCCCTACCTCTCGGACGGCGCGGTCAAGAGCACCCTCAAGCTGGTCAGCCAGGCCTGGCTCGCCGGGCACGAGATCGGCACCCACTTCAACGGACACTTCTGCTCCAGCCGCCCGGACAAGAACGGGGTCAACATGTGGACCCCGGACGACTGGCAGAGCGAGATCGACCAGGCGATCGGCTTCGTCACCCAGTGGCGGACCAACACCGGGTTCACCGACGTCGACCCGCTCCCCTTCGACTACAAGAAGGAGCTCATCGGGGGCCGCACCCCGTGCCTGGAGGGCCAGAAGGCGCTGCTGCCGACCATCGCCAAGCTGGGCTGGAAGTACGACGCCAGCTCCGCGGGCGGCCTCCAGATATGGCCGCAGAAGGTCCAGGACGGCAAGATCTGGGACTTCCCGCTGCAGTCCATCCCCTTCCCCGGGCACACCTTCCAGGTCCTGTCGATGGACTACAACATCCTGGCCAACCAGTCCAACGGCAGCACCAAGGGCGACCCGTCCAAGTACGGCGACTGGCGCACCCAGGCCACCAACTCCTACCTGGCCGGGTTCGAGCGCGCCTACAACAGCAATCGTGCGCCGTTCTTCATCGGCAACCACTTCGAGCAGTGGAACGGCGGCATCTACATGGACGCCGTCGAGGAGACCCTCAAGGCCATCGCGGGCAAGCCCGAGGTCCGGCTGGTCTCCTTCCGGCAGCTGGTCGAATGGCTGGAGGTGCAGGACCAGTCGACCCTGCGCAAGCTGCGCACGCTCAACGTCGGTCAGGCGCCGGCGGGCGGCTGGGAGGGTTTCCTCGGCGCGGCGGGCTGACCCGCTCTGGCGGCGGCTGAGCCGGAAGCAGCCGAGCCGGTACGGCCGGCGGGGTGCGAACACCCCGCCGGCCGTCGTCGTTCCGTGGCTCCGGCGTTCCGGCGCCCCGTTTCCTCCGGTGTCCCGTTCTTCCGGTGTCCTGTCGTTCCGGACCGGGGCCGTCAGCCGGCGGCGGGAACGTCCTCGAGCAGCCGGCTGACGATGCGGTCGGCTCCCGCCTGGCCCCAGAGGATGGAGTAGTGGTTGGTGCCCGGCACGAGCGAGGCCGGCACCCGTTCCCGGTCAAGCCCGGACAACCCGATCCGTTGGTGGTCGTAGAGGCCCTGCGGCTCGTCGAGCAGGCCGCGCTCCGCCCAGAGCAGTTCGGCCGGGCAGGGCAGCCGGTGCACGGCTTCGGCCGCCTCCCGGTCCAGCATGACCTGAGCACCGTCGATCCGGACGGCCTCCAGCACGCAGGAGGAGCGCAGTTCGGGCTCGGCACCGACGAGGTCGCGCTGGGTGTAGGCGTCGACCCCGTCCGACCATTGGCCGTCGAAGGCCGGGTGTCGCTGCCAGAACTCCCGGTAGGCGGCGCGATCCGGGAAGGTCATCGACAGTCGGGCCAGCGCGGGACCGAGCACCGCGGCCAGGGCGTCCTCCTCGCGAACGCCCTCCGGGAGCGGGAAAGTCAGCGCCCCGTCCACCAGCACCACCCGGCGGACGAGTTCGGGATGCCGGACGGCGGTCAGGGCGGTGACCCAGGCCCCCATCGAGTGACCGGCGACCACGACGGGCCCCATGCCGAGGGCGGTGATCAGCGCGGCCACGTCGTCGGCATGCCGGGCCAGCCCGTACGGTCCGGCGACCGAGCGGCTGGCGCTGCGACCTCTCAGATCGGGCGCGAGCAGGGTGACCCGTCCGGCGAGCCGGCGGGCAACCTCGTACCACGCGAGGCCGTTGGCGGTGATGCCGTGCACCGCCACGACCGTCGGAGCCCCCGGTCGGCCGGCGGGCCATCGCAGGACGGCCAGGTCCCCGCCGGGTACGGGGACGGTCAACTCCTCGTGCTGCAGGGGCGACTGGCTCACGCGGGATTACCTCCGGTGGGACGGCCGGCGGGCACGCCGACAAGTGTTCGGACCGAGCGGGCGGATCGGGAGGCGCGGATGCGGGCGGGAAGTCCGGCCAGGCCGCCGGGGAGCAGGTAGACCACGGCGACGAACAGGGCACCCAGCAGGAACAGGGGTTGGGAGAGCGGCACGCGCAGCACTGCGGGCAGGTCCGCGACGGCGCTCGAGTTGGCGAGGTCGCCGAGCCGGTGGTCGGCCCAGGTGTAGAGCACGCCGCCGAGCAGCGGCCCCCAACGGGTGCCGGAGCCTCCGAGGACCACCATGACCAGCAGTGCGAGCGTGGTGTCCGAGCCGGCAGCCTGCGGGGTGGCCCCGCCGGTGAGCAGCAGGTAGACCACTCCCCCCAGCCCGGCGAGCGCGCCGGACAGTACGAAGGCGACCAACTTGTAGCCGTAGGGACGCAGTCCGAGCACCGCCACCCGGCGCTCGTTCTCCTTGATGCCCTCCCAGACCCGGCCGGCCGGGGAGTTGACGGCCCAGTGGACCGCGGCGACCGTCAGCAGCAGGTAACCGACGGCGACCCAGTAGAGGTTGGCGGTGTTCTCGATCCCGAGCAGGCCGGACGGCAGCAGGTCGGCCGGGGCGGAGCGGCCCTCCTCGCCGCCGGTGACACCACCGGGGTTGCGCTGGACCAGGATCGCGCCGGCCTGGGCGAAGGCGAGGGTGACCATGGAGAAGCCGATGCCGGTGACGCGCAGGCTCACCGAGCCGAGCAGCACGGCCAGCAGCACGGTGCAGGCGACGCCGAACGCCGCGGCGGCGGCGAACGGGAGTCGCAGCTCGAGCATGCCCAGATCGGTGGCGTAGAGGCCGGTGGCGAAGTAGAGCGCGTGGCCGAAGGAGAGCAGTCCGGTACGACCGAGCAGGAGGTCGTAGCCGGTGGCGAGGGCCCCGTAGAGCAGGCACAGGGCGATGAGTTGAAGACTTCCGGAGCTGCCGAGCGGGCCGTCGAGCAGTCCCGGGACGGGAAGCGCACTGTATGGGGCGACAAGGAGCGTGATCAGCAGGGCGATCGGCCACCAGCGTAGCGCTGCGTGCATCAGTGTCCAGCGATTAGTGACTGAATCACCTGTTCGAGGGATGGCGCCAGGCTCGTCCGTGTGTTCACAATGGGTTCCGGCAAGGCTGGTGTCAGTCCCCCTTGCCATAGTGGCGGTGTCGGCGGAGCTGGTGTCAGTCCCCTCTGCTGGCATGGCGGTCACGGCAGGGCTGGTGTCAGTCCCCCCTGCCGAGGTGGCGGCGCTGCGGGCGACCGCGGGGCCACCGGTGCTCGTGGTCGGAGTTTCGGCGCTCACGCGAGCCTCCCGGTGAGTCCACGGGGTCGGACGAGAAGCAGCACGGCGAGCAGGACGACGACCGAGAGGTCGCCGAGCCCGGCGCCGGTGTAGTAGTTGGCGAACTGCTGGACGAGGCCGACGCCCACCGAGGCGACGGCGGCTCCGGTCACGGAGCCCATGCCACCCATCACCACGACGACGAAGGCGAAGATGAGCAGGCTGGTCCCCTGACCGGGATTGACCGAACCGAAGTAGAGGCCGCCGAGGGCGCCGCCCAGAGCGGCGGCCGCCCCGCCGAGGGCGAAGACGAGGGTGAACGCCCTCCGGACGTCGATGCCGAGCGCCGTGACCATCGCACGGTCCTCGACGCCGGCCCGGACGATCAGCCCGTAGCGGGTGCGGGCGAGGAACAACCGAAGAGTGAGCAGCAACAGCCCGGCGGCGGCCACCAGCACGAAGCGGTTGACCGGGACGGTCGCACCGAGCACGTGCCAGGTGCCGGCCAGCAGGGCCGGCTGGGGGAAGGGGCGGGCGTCCGCGCCCCAGATCCCCATGAGCAGGGCGGGTACGGCGAGACCGACCCCGACGGTGGCGAGGATCTGGTCGCGTGGGCGGCTGTAGAGCGGCCGGATCAGGAAGAGCTCGAGCAGGACGGCGGCGGCAGTCCCCACCAGGGTGCCGAACGGCACCGCGAGCCAGAAGGAGAAGCCGGCCTCCGTGCCGGCCCACCAGGTCGCATAGGAGCCGATGGAGAGCAGGGCGCCGTGCGCGAAGTTGAGCACGTCCATCAGACCGAAGATCAACGAGAGACCGGAGGCGACCAGGAAGTACAGCGCACCGAGTCCGAGACCAGTACAGGAAAGGAGAACGACGGTGTCCATCAGGGCTTCACCTCCGCGGTGACGACAGGGGTGGCCGGGGTGGCGGCGGACCGGAGTCCGCCGGCGAGCGGGTGACGGGAGCCGACGCCGAGCAGGCGGCGGGCCGCCTCCTCGTCGGCCAACAGCTCGGCGGTGTCGCCCTGGTGGGCGGTCCGGCCATCGGCCAGAACGGCACAGGTGCCCGCCAACCGGCGGACCAGCGCGAGGTTCTGCTCGACCAGGAGAACGGGCACGGCCTCGGCCGCTCGCGCCAGCACCTCGGCCACCTCCGAGACGATCTTCGGCGCCAGGCCCTTGGTGGGCTCGTCGGCGATGATCAGCCGGTTCTGGTTGAGCAGCGTCCGGCCGATCGCCACCATCTGCTGCTGGCCCCCGGAGAGAGTCCCGGCCAACTGTCCGGAGCGCTCCTTGAGTTCAGGGAAGAGCTCGTGGACGAGCGAGTAGTTCGGCTCGCTCCCCTCGGCTCCGCCCGGAGCTCCGCGCTCGGCGAGGCGAAGGTTCTCGGCGACCGTCAGGCGGGCGAAGATCCCGCGATCCTCGGGCGCGTAGCCGATTCCATGACGGACGACCAGATGCGTGGGGAGGGAGGAAATCTCAGCACCGGAAAGCCGAATGCTCCCGGTGCGCGGCACCAGGCCCATGACGGCCTTCACGGTGGTGGTCTTGCCGGCGCCGTTGCGGCCCAGCAGTGCGGTGACTCCGGCGGGGGCCACGTCGAAGTCGACGCCGTGCAGGATGTGCAGCCCGTCGATGACCACCCGCAGGTCGCGGACGGAAAGGAGGGGTTCGGCAGCGGACGAACACGAGGAGGACGACTGGACGGAGGACGACTGGACGGAGGAGGACGGCACAAAGGAGGACTGCACAGCGAACGACTGGCCGGAGGAGGACGGATGCGTCGAGGAATGCGGAGAGGAGGTCACAACGCCTCACCCAGGTAGGCCTGTTGCACGGTCGGATCGACCACCACGGCCTCGGGGGTGTCCAGGGCGAGCAGGGTGCCGTGGTACATCACCGCCAGGCGGTCGGCCAGGCCGAGCAGGACGTCCATGTGGTGCTCGACCATCAGGACGGTCCGGCCGAGCTCACGGTGCACGGAACGGATCAGTTCGGTGAGGGCCGGCACCTCCTCCGCGCTGACACCGGCCATCGGCTCGTCGAGCAGGATCAGCCTCGGGTCGGAGACGAGCAGGACGGCGAGTTCCAGCTTGCGCTTCTCGCCGTGCGAGAGCGCTCCGGCCAGGGTGTCGGCGCGGTGGGTGAGTTCGGTGCGGTGGAGGGTGTCGGCCACCTGCTCCGGGTAGCGGTCGGCGCGGCGCCAGAGGCGGTACGAGGCTCGAGGTCCGGCTGCTGCCTGGGCCGCCAGCCGGACATGATCGGCGACGGTCATCCCCGGCCAGAGGGAGGAGGTCTGAAAGGTCCGGCCGAGCCCGCGGCGCGCCCGGGCGTGCGCGGCCTCGGTGGTGATGTCCGCGCCGTCGAGGTGGAGGCTGCCGTGGGTCGCCGGGTAGATGCCGGAGATCAGGTTGAAGAGAGAGGTCTTGCCGGCGCCGTTGGGCCCGATGAAGGCGATGAACTCGCCTTCGCCGACCGAGAAGGAGACGTCCTCGACGATCGGCACACCGCGTACGGACCAGCAGAGTCCGTCCAGCCGCAGCACCGGAGAGGAGGAAAGAAGAGCGGCGGCCGGAGGCGTGGAGAAAGCCGGAGCGGGCATCGGGATTAACCCGCCATCGGGGTGACCGGGGGCGCCACCTGGTCGGCGGTCAGGGTCTTCTCCACCGAGGGCTTAGCGGCGGCCCCGGTGCCGGTCAGCCGGACCTGGAACATCGGCTGGAGGAGGGCGTGGTCCTCGGCGCGCACCGTGGTCCGGCCCTTGACCCCGTCGAAGCTCCAGCCTTCCAGGGCCTTGACCAGCGCCGAAGTGTCATCCGCCGAGCCTTGGTTGGCCTCGATGGCGTGCACGATCATCTGGGCGGCGGTGAAGCCGTCCGGAGTGAAGATGTCGGTCTTGCCGCCCCCGACGGTGACGGCCTCCGTCATGGCCTTCTCCACCGGGGTGCCGGCAGCGCCGTCGAAGTAGTGGTTCAGGAAGGAGATCTTCTCACCGGCCGGGCCGAACAGCGGGTAGGAGGCGGCCAGGTCCAGGCCGGTGGCGACCTTGGTGTCGGTGAACACGTCCTGCTGGTTGAGCGCCGTCCACAGGGCCGACGCGGTGTCGCCGGCCCAGGCGACGAACAGCAGGTCGGGCTTGGCGGTCTTGGCCTGGGTGGCGAAGGGGGTGAGGTCGGTGGCGCTCGGCGGGGCGAGCACCTGCTCCACCGTCGCACCCTGGGCGCCGAGCACGGCCTTCACGGCGGCCACGTTGGCCTGCCCGAAGGCGTTGTCCTGAGCGAGCACGGTGACCTTCTTACCCTTGGCGTCACCGATGAACGAGGCAGCCGTCCTGATGTCCTGGTAGGACTGGCGGCCGGAACGGAAGGTGTACTTGTTCAAGCCGGTGACCTTGTCGGCGGCGGCCGGGCCGCTGATGAAGACCACCTTGTTCTGGGCCGCGATCGGGCCGACCTGAAGGGCGACACCGGAGGCGGTGGAGCCGGCCAGGACCTTGTAGCCCTTGCCGATCAGGTCCTTGGCGGCGGACACCGCCTTCGCCGGATCGCCCGCATCGTCCTGTTCCTCGAACTCGACTTTGTGCCCGTCGACCTCGCCGGTGCCCTTGGTCGCATAGCTCAGGCCGGCCTTGAAGCCGTCCAGGTACTGCTTGCCGTAGGCGGCGAGCGGGCCGGTCTTGGAGTACACCAGGCCGACCTTGACCGGGGCCTTCGCACCGCCGCCTCCCTCGGCAGTCCCGGCGGTACCGGCCTTGGCGCAGCCTGCGGCGAGCAGGACGCACACCGCGACGGCTGCGAGCTTCTGGGCCGGGCCACCGGTCAGGGCCTCGCCCGGGTGGGCGCCGGAGGCGGTCCTGGTGGGGACTGTGGTGCTGCGCATGGTGACCGACTCCTGGGGGTGCGGAGGGGTGGATGCCGGAACCGTAGGTGTGCGGTGGGACCGGCGACATGTGCCCGGTCGCCGTAGCGGCCCGCCGCGATGTGGCTTCGTTCGACACACCGTCGGCTCGACAGCGCGCTCCGGGCGTCCGGATGTGGCCCGCCGACACGGGGCGGCGCCCGTCCATGGCGGTGGTCGCCATGGCTGCGGCGCCCCGCGCCCGGAGACCGTGGGAGGGGCGCAGCACCCGGTGGGCACGGCCCCGGGCTCCCGGCTTCGGGCTCCCGGCTCCCGGCTCCCAGCTCCCAGCTCCCGGCTCCCAGCCCGGCATCGGACCCGGCGCCCCGCCCCCGGCAGCGCTACGGTCACCCGCCGCGCCACGCCCTACCCGCCCGCAACCGCCACCCGCAACCGCCACCCGCAACCGTATGCGCAGCCCCCGGGCGCCGCGATCCCTTCCCCTCCCACACCCCATGAGGTGATCCCTTGGACAAGGTCCTGGACTCCCCCGACGCCGCCGTCGGGGACATTCCCGACGGCGCGGTGCTGGCCGTCGGCGGCTTCGGCCTCTGCGGCATCCCGAGCACCCTGATCGGCGCGCTGGTGACCGCCGGCACCACTGGTCTGCGCGTGGTGTCGAACAACTGCGGGGTGGACGGCTGGGGGCTGGGCCTGTTGCTGCGAGCAGGCCGGATCGCCCGGATGACCTCCTCGTACGTCGGCGAGAACAAGGAGTTCGCCCGGCAGTACCTCGCCGGGGAGCTGGAGGTGGAACTGACCCCGCAGGGCACGCTGGCCGAGCGGCTGCGGGCCGGCGGCGCCGGCATCCCGGCGTTCTTCACCCCGGCCGGGGTCGGCACCCAGGTCGAGGAGGGCGGGCTGCCCTGGCGCTACGCGGCGGACGGCTCGGTCGCGCTGGCCTCACCACCCAAGGAGGTGCGGGAGTTCGCCGGCCGCCGGTACCTGCTGGAGGAGGCGATCACCGCGGACTTCGCGCTGGTCCGGGCGGAGGTGGCGGACCGGCACGGCAACTGCGTGTTCCACGCGGCCGCCCGCAACTTCAACCCGCTCTGCGCGACGGCGGGGCGGATCACCCTGGTCGAGGCGGACCGGATCGTCGAGCCCGGCAAGCTGGCTCCGGACGCGGTGCACCTGCCGGGGGTGTACGTCGACCGGGTCGTGGCCGCCGATCCCGAGGACCGCCGCATCGAACGCCGGACCGTCCGCCCCGCCCTCCAGGAGGCCTGAACCGTGCCGACCACGACCACCACGAACGCGACCACCACCACCCCGCTCGACCCGCGCAACGCCCTGGTCGCGCGCAACGCCCTGGCCGCCCGCGCAGCCCGGGAGTTGCGCGACGGGCAGTACGTGAACCTGGGCATCGGTCTGCCCACCCTGATTCCCAACCACCTCCCGCCGGGCGTCCGGGTGGTGCTGCACTCGGAGAACGGAGTCCTCGGCGTGGGTCCGTACCCGGTGGAGGGTGCCGAGCACGCCGATCTCATCAATGCGGGCAAGGAGACGGTGACGGTGGTGCCCGGGGCCTCGTACTTCGACTCCGCCTTCTCCTTCGGCATGGTGCGGGCCGGTCGGATCGACGTCTCGGTGCTGGGCGCGATGCAGGTGTCGTCCGCCGGGGACCTGGCGAACTGGATGATCCCCGGCAGGATGGTCAAGGGCATGGGCGGCGCGATGGACCTGGTGCACGGCGCCCGTCGGCTGATCGTGGTGATGGAGCACACCGCCCGGGACGGCTCGCCGAAGATCGTCCGGGAGCTCTCGCTTCCCGCCACCGGCAGGCGGGTCGTGGACCGGATCGTCACCGATCTGGCGGTCGTCGACGTGACCCCGGAGGGACTGCGCCTGGTGGAGACGGCTCCGGGCGTGAGCCTCGCCGAAGTTCGGGCCGCCACCGGCGCGACCCTGCTGCCACCACGCTGACCACCCGCCGCCCACCGCCCATCGCCCACCGCAAACCGCAAACCGCTGACCCCGCACCGGTCCGTTTCCGAGTCCGCTCCGACTCGTACCGCCCCGGCTCAACCGGCCGGATCGCTTCCGAGCACAACTCCCGTCAGTGGTCAGACCGTTCACATGCCGCCCCCGGCAAGGGCCATCCACCACCCTGCCGAATTCCGGTGCATTAGCACCATCACCATCCAGAGTGGCCAGGAACCGTACTATCTTCACGCTTGAGCGGTGATCGTTGCGCGGAGCTGTTGCGATCAGCGTGACGCTCCGGGAGAGTTGAGCAAGCCAAGGATCCCGTCGCACCCGGAGGGGAAGCTGGACAGTGCGCCGGGATCCTGCAATCGAAGCCACCGCACAGGCCCTCAACTGAACCGGTCGCACACACTCTGTGCCTCCGGGATCCCTCATCGGATTCCCGGTGCCGGAGAGCGTGTTGGACAGCCCGGAAACTGTGGGACGGGGACGGACCGCAGTTCACCGGGCCGTGTTCCATCCCGGCGGCTTTGAGGCGAGGCGAGCAACGCCGAGCACAGCACGTCGCAACACTCCGGGGGGAGCACGACATGACCACGCCGTCCTCGCGACGAAAGGACGCCGGACCGGCCCACCAGGGCCACGACCGCGACCACGACCACCGCGGCCGCGATCGAGACCATCACCGCGACCATCACAGCAATCGCGAGCACGACCACCACGCCCGAGACGGCCGCCGAGGCGGCACCGGGCAGCTCGACGAGGTCGCGCTGCGCGCCGTTCCAGTACCCGAAGCCCCGTACGACTACGTCCACTTCAGCCGCCTGGCCGGCCCGGCGGTCGATCCGGACGAGGACCGGGAGCTCGGCGGCGGGGTCTACCGGCGGGAACCGGGCAAAGTCCGGGAGTCCGCCGAAGGAGCGGAGCCGGGGCCGGAGGCGGAGGCGGAGCCGGCCGCCCCCTACCGCGTCCAGTACCGCAGCCTGCTGCGCCACGAGCCGCACCGGATCCGGGCCGCCCTGCTGCTGGTGGCCGCCCCACTGGTGGAGGCGATCCTGCTGGTCTGGCTGCTGTTGCCGGAGCACTGGCCGGAGCGTCCCGACGAGACCAACCTCCTGGTGCTGCTCGGCGACAAGGTGATGATCGGGATCATCGCCGTGGTCGAGGTGTTCCGGCTGGTCAACGTCGTCTCCAACACCCACGCCACCCTGGTGGCCCGCGATCCGATACCGGTGACGCCGGAGTCCGGTACCCGGGTCGCGTTCCTCACCACCTGCGTGCCGGGCAAGGAGCCGCCGGAGATGGTCCGGGCCACGCTGGTGGCAGCCCGCGCAGTCCGGCACGACGGTCCGTACGACGTCTGGCTGCTGGACGAGGGAAACGATCCTGCAATGCGGGCCCTGTGCACCGAGCTGGGCGTCCGCCACTTCAGCCGCTCCGGCCGCCCGCACTGGAACCAGCCGAAGGGGCGGTTCCGCGCCGGGACCAAGCACGGCAACTACAACGCCTGGCTCCAGGCCCACGGCGACGACTACGACTTCTGGGTGTCCGTCGACACCGACCACGCCCCGCTTCCCGACTTCTGCGAGCGCATGCTCGGCTACTTCCGCGACCCTGACGTGGCATTCGTGGTCGGCCCCCAGGTGTACGGGAACTACCGCAGCTCGGGCTCGGCCGTCACCAAATTCTCCGAGAGCCAGCAGTACCTCTTCCACGCCCTCATCCAGCGCGCCGGAAACCGTTACGGCGCACCGATGTTCGTCGGGACCAACAACGCCGTCAGAATCCGTGCGCTCCAGGCGATCGGTGGGCTGTACGACTCCATCACCGAGGACATGGCGACCGGCCTGGAGTTCCACCGGAGCCGGAACCCGGAGACCGGAGAGCGCTGGAAGTCCGTGTACACCCCGGACGTGCTCGCGGTGGGCGAAGGCCCGTCCTCCTGGACCGACTTCTTCTCCCAGCAACTGCGCTGGAGCCGGGGCACCTACGAGACCCTGCTCACCCAGTACTGGCGGGTCATGTGGCGGCTGTCACCCGGCCGGCTGCTCAACTACTCGCTGATGGTGGGCTTCTACCCGATGGCGGCGCTCACCTGGCTGCTCGGCGGTGTGTCCAGCGTGCTCTACCTGGGCTTCGGCGCCTCGGGCGTCCACGTCTCCTCGGAGATCTGGATGATGCTCTACAGCGACGCCGCCGCGCTCCAACTCCTGCTCTACACCTGGAACCGCAAGCACAACGTGAGCCCGCACGAGCCGGCCGGCTCCTCCGGAGTCGCGGGCATGGTGATGTCGGCGCTCTGCGGCCCGGTCTACGCGGCCTCGCTGCTCCAGGCAATGTTGCGGGCGCGCAGCCGCTTCGTGGTGACGCCCAAGGGCCGCTCGGCCAGTGCCGACCGGCTCGGCACCTTCCGCTACCACCTGTTCTGGGCACTGGTGTTCGGCGGCGCGGTCGCAGCCTCCTTCCACACCGGGTACGACCACGTCGCGATGCGCACCTGGGCCTGCATCGCCCTGGCCCTGACCGTGCTGCCGCTGCTGATCTCGGCCGGCGACGCCGTCCGCCGCCGCCGTACCCGGCCCACCGCCACCCTCACCGTGACCGACGGTCCGTCGGCTCCCCCGAGGGTCGTCCTGTCGAAGCGCCACCCGCGCCACGCCCGCGCCAGCACCACCGCCACCGCCACCGCCACCGCGGCCACCACAGGCGCCACAGGCGCCAACACAACCACGCTCGACAGCCCGACGCTGCAGCTCCGCCTGACGGCCGCACCGCCCGACCACGCCGAGAGCGCCACGCCCATCCACTGAGCCAGTCCCGCCGCTGAGCCAGTCCCGCCCACCTCCCGAGGGGAGCACCACCACCGTGAAGATCCACAAGACCGGCCGCACCAGGCGCCTCGCCCTCGGCAGCACCGTCGCGCTGACCGTCGCCGGGATGAACGCCCCGGCCGTCCTCGGCTTCGCCGGCGCCCAGTACCACCAGTACGTGATCAACCGCCCCGAGTACAAGGCGCAGTACGGCCACTGGCAGACCCTGACGCTGCCCGCCGAGTTCCGGGTCAACGCCGTCCACGCCACCCTGCTGCGCACCGGCAAGGTGCTCGTCGTGGCCGGTTCCGGCAACGACGAGAAGCAGTTCAACGCGGGCACTTTCAAGAGCCTGCTCTGGGACCCGGCGAAGAACTCCTACAAACTGATACCCACCCCCGCCGACATGTTCTGCGGAGGTCACACCTCCCTCCCGGACGGGCGGGTGTTGGTGGCCGGCGGGACCCAGCGGTACGAGAAGCTGGACGGGGCGGTGAAGAAGGCGGCCGGCGTGATGCGGGTGCGCAACGAGAGCCCGGACCGCGACCGCACCTTCCCCAAGGGCACCGTCTTCGTCGCCCCCAACGGCCGCGAGTACGCCAGCACCGTCCCGGTGACCGTGCCCGCCGCGACCAAGACCGGCGCCGGCAAGCAGACCGTCGTCACCGCGGGCGAGCAGCACGTGTTCGTCGAGGCGGTCGGCGAGGGCCCGGACTACGTGACCAACTCCCCGGCCCAGTACCGGATCAAGGGCCTGACCGGCACCGACGCCCACAACCTGTACGGGCAGAGCGAGAAGCTGACCCTGGACAAGCAGGACTACCAGGGCATCCGCTCGGCCTTCGAGTTCAACCCGGACACCGAGCTCTACGAGCAGGTCACCGACATGGCGCACGCCCGCTGGTACCCGACGCTGACCGGGCTGGGCGACGGCCGGGTGATCACCGTCTCCGGCCTGGACGACACCGGGCAGATCCTCAACGGCAACGACAACGAGGTCTACGACCCGAAGTCCAGGACCTGGGCCAAGGCCCCCGACCGCTACTTCCCGACCTACCCGTCGATCTTCCTGACCGCCAGCGGCAAGCTCTTCTACTCCGGTTCCAACGCGGGCTACGGCCCCGCCGACAAGGGCCGCGAGCCCGGCGTCTGGGACCTGTCGAACAACACCTTCCAGCCCGTCACCGGGCTGCGCGACCCGGGCCTGACCGAGACCTCCTCCTCGGTGCTGCTGCCGCCCGCGCAGGCGCAGAAGGTCATGGTGCTCGGCGGCGGCGGGGTGGGCGAGTCGCCGCTGTCCACGGCCCGCACGGACCTCGTCGACCTGTCCGCACCCAAGCCCGCCTTCACCCCGGGCCCGGACCTGCCGGCCGGCGGCACCCGCTACCTCAACAGCGTGATCCTCCCGGACGACACCGTGTTCACCACCGGCGGCTCCAGCGGCTACCGCGGCCGGGGCGACAGCGACCTGCTCAAGGCGCAGGTGTACCACCCGGATTCCAACACCTTCAGCACCGCCGCCGAGCCCACCGTCGGCCGCGACTACCACTCCGAGGCGCTGCTGCTGCCGGACGGCCGGGTCGCCGTGCTCGGCTCCAACCCGCTGTTCGCCGACAAGGCCGAGACCCAGCCGGGCGGCTTCGAACAGCGCATCGAGATCTACACCCCGCCGTACCTGTACCACGGCGACCGCCCGGAGGTGACCGCCGCGCCGGAGTCGGCGAAGCTCGGCGGCACCCTGCGGGTCGGCACCGCCCGGCCCGCCGCGGTGACCACCGCCAAGCTGATCCGGCCGAGTTCGGTGACCCACGTGACCGACGTCGAGCAGCGCTCGGTCGCCCTGGACATCACCGGGCGCACCGCCGACGGCGTCTCGCTCACCCTGCCGGGCAACCCGAACCTGCTGCCGCCCGGCTGGTACATGCTGTTCCTGACGGACGCCGCCGGCACCCCGTCGGTCGCCCGCTGGGTCCAGGTCACCGGCTGAGCCCGCCGGGTCCAGGTCACCGGCTGAGCACACAACCGCTCAGTGCGCCGCCCGCACCAGCCCGAGCGCGTACGGCAGCCAGAACTGGCCCGCCGGGGGTTCGCCGCGGCCGCACTCGCCGTCCGACTCCCCCGGGTTCTTGATCCACAGGTAGGCGTCGACCCCGGGCCGCCCGGTCTCGGTGGTCGGCGCCTCGCCGAGTGCCCGGCCGGGCGGGTTGCACCAGGAGTCGGCGCCCGCCGAGCCGTTGCCGCTGCGGCTGGTGTCGATGACGAAGTGCTTCCCGCCCAGGGCGGCGGAGAGCCGGTTGCCGTACGCCACGTTCCGGTCGGTCGGGTAGAAGTTGGCCACATTCACCGCGAAGCCGTCGGCCGCGGCGATGCCCGACTTGCGCAGCGCGGCGGCCAGGTCGTCCGGGTCCTGGGCCCAGCCCGGGTTGCCCGCGTCCAGGTAGACCCGGACGTTCGGACGCTTCTTCAACTCCTGGACGGCGAAGGACAGCAGACCGTACCGCTCGGCGGCCAGGTCGCCCTTGACCCCGCAGCTGTCCAGGGTGTGGGCGACGGCGTCCGGCTCCACCACCACCCAGGCCTTGCGGTCGGCGAGGGCCTGGGCGACGCCGGTGATCCAGGAGCGGTAGGAGGCCGCGTCGGGGGCGCCGCCGGCCGAGTACTGGCCGCAGTCCCGGTGCGGGATGTCGTACGCGACGAAGAGGGCCGTCCGGTCCGCCTCGGTGGCCCGGCGGCTCACCTGGTCGGCGATCTCCCGGGCGCCCTGCTGGCCGAGCCACTGGGAGGACGGCTGAGCGGCGATCCGCAGCAGGGCGTCGGCCTCAGCCGACCGGCCCTGGCTGCGCAGCACGCCGACCTGCTGGGCGGCGTTGGTCTGGTCGGAGACGTAGAAGGCCTGCCCGGGAAGCTGGTTGAGGACCACCGGTCCGACCGTCGGACGGCTCGCGGGAGTCCCACTGCCACCCGGGCCACTGCCGCCCGGGCCGCCGCCATTCGAACCACCGCCGTCCGAACCGCTGCAGCCGGACACCGCCAGCACCAACCCTGCGACGACCAGCGCCGCCCCCCGGGAAGCCCTCGCGTTCCGAAACGTTCCTGCCCGCCCCACCCCGCGCACGTACCGCCCCTCCGACGCCCGAAGCCGGCCCCCGCCCCAGGACCGGTCCGGCGACCGGTCGGCACCAGCTAAGCACAACCGGCCCCGGCCTACGGCTGCCATCCGTGAACGCCAAGTGGCCGTGGACGAACGGGAATCCGACCCCGTCCGCCCACGGCCACCCTGCCGTCAGCCGAGACGTCCGCCGAGACGTCCGCCGAGACGTCAGCCCCGCCGTCAGCCCTGCTTCAGGTCCGGCACCCGCCAGTCGATCGGCTCGCCGCCGAAGTCGTCCAGCGCCGTGTTGATCTGCGAGAACGGGCGGCTGCCGAAGAACAGCTTGGCGGACAGCGGCGACGGGTGCGCGCCCTGCACCACCACGTGCTTCTCGGTGTCGATCAGCGGCAGCTTCTTCTTGGCGTAGTTGCCCCACAGCACGAAGACCACCGGCTCCTCGCGCGCGCTCACCGCCTTGATCACCGCGTCGGTGAACTTCTCCCAGCCCTTCGCCTTGTGCGAGTTGGCCTCGTGGGCGCGGACCGTGAGCACGGCGTTGAGCAGCAGCACGCCCTGCTCGGCCCAGTGCATCAGGTAGCCGTTGTCGGGGGCGGGGATGCCGAGGTCGGCGTCCAGCTCCTTGAAGATGTTGCGCAGCGAGGGCGGCGTCTTCGTCCCGGGCAGCACCGAGAAGCTCATGCCGTGGGCCTGGCCGTTGTCGTGGTACGGGTCCTGACCGAGGACGAGCACCCGGACCTTCTCGTACGGGGTGGCCTCCAGCGCCGCGAACTCCTGGCCGCTCGGCGGGAACACCTCGTGCTCCGCGCGCTCGGCCGCCACGAAGGCCGCCAGCTCCGCGAAGTACGGCTTCTCCGTCTCGGCGCCCAGCACCTCGCGCCAGGACTCGGGCAGCTCGAGCCCGCCGCCCTCGCCGGCCTCGACCACGCCCGCCTCGACCGTGTCCGTCACGACATCTACCTCCCACACCGCGGCTGCTGCGCCGCCCGCCCTCTTACACCCCGAACGCTACACAGCCCCACCGACAACTCACTCCACGGGAGCCTCGACGACGAACGGGGCGGAGGCACCCGCCGTCCGCACCACCCGCGCCGCCCGCACCACCCGCACGTACTCCACCCCGTTGAGCACCACCAGCAGCACCGCCAGCACCACGAGCACCACCAGCGCCGGCAGCCGCACCATCGCGGGCAGCAGCCCCAGCACCACCACCGCCGCGGCGATCCGGGTCGTCGACACCCGGCGGAACATCATCCAGCGGGTGTACCCGAAGGTCAGCAGGTACAGCCCGCACCCGCCGTACAGCAGCGCCACCGACCCGGCGCCGAGCGCCCGCCACGGGTCCGCGACCGTCTCCTCGAAGCCGACCGCCACCCCGATCACCCCGGCGGCCAGCGCCAGGTGCCCGTACTGGAAGATCCGCCGGACCACGTCCCGCCGAGAGTCCGCGACCTCCACGGCGTGCCGCATCGCGTCCGCCGCGAACACGAAGTACTGCCACCACAGCCCGGCCGAGATGGTGAACGCGGCCGCCACGGCGACCAGTTCGGGCACGTCCAGCCGGGCCACCGCGGCCGACCCGCCGATCCCGACGATCGACTCGCCGATCGCCACCAGCAGGAACAGCGCGAACCGCTCGGGCATGTGCGCCGGGTGGTACGCCACGTTCGCGAGCCGCCGCCGGAACACCAGCGGCGCGGCCAGGTCGCAGAGCGCGGCCGCCGCCCACAGCGCCAGCCGCGGCCCGTCCGGCAGCAGTCCGCCGAGCAGCAGCAGCGGCCCGCTGACCAGCACGCCCGCCCCGTACGGGCCGCTCCAGACACCCGGGATGCGCACCAGCAGGAGCAGCAGCACCACCCGGGCCAACCAGTACGCGGCGCCGAGCAGCACGCCCCGGCGGCCGTACGCGCCGGGGACGGCGAGCGCCATGAACAGGCCGGTCAGCCCGACCAGCAGGATGCCGAGGCGGTCGCGCAGGTTGTCCACGTCCCGGATGTTGGCCTGCACGGTGGTGCCGACCCAGCACCAGTACACCGGCACGAACACCACCAGCGCCCGGACCAGTCCGGTGAGGTCGTGCTGGTGGTGCAGCAGCCCGGAGACCTGGGTGATCGCGAAGACGAAGACCAGGTCGAAGTAGAGCTCCGCCCAGGTGACCCGCTTCTCCCCGAGCCCCGCCGCTTCCCCCGTCGCTACCACCGCGGCCTCCCCCGCCGCTTCCCCCGCCGCACTCATCCGTGCCCTGCCTCCCCGCCCTGCGACACATCTACGAGACGAGCCCCGCCCCGGCGCTCGGCCGGAACGGGGCTCACGACTGCACCGCAGAGGCTAGACCAGCTCGACCAGGTCCGCGATCGACTTGACCACCCGGGTCGGCCGGTACGGGAAGCGCTCCACGTCGGAGGCGGAGGTCAGGCCGGTGAGCACCAGGACGGTCTCCATGCCGGCCTCCATGCCCGCGACGATGTCGGTGTCCATCCGGTCGCCGATCATCACGGCGGTCTCGGAGTGGGCGCCGGCGGTGTTCAGCGCCTCGCGCATCATCAGCGGGTTGGGCTTGCCGACGAAGTACGGGTCGACACCGGTGGCCTTGGTGATCAGGGCCGCGACCGAGCCGGTGGCCGGCAGCACGCCCTCGGTGGAGGGGCCCGTCTCGTCCGGGTTGGTGCAGATGAACCGGGCGCCCGCGTTGATCAGGCGGATCGCCTTGGTGAGCGCCTCGAAGGAGTAGGTGCGGGTCTCGCCGAGGACCACGTAGTCGGGGTTGTTGTCGGTCAGCACGTACCCGGCCTGGTAGAGCGCGGTGGTGAGACCGGCCTCGCCGATGACGTACGCGGTGCCGTTCGGACGCTGGCTCTTGAGGAACTTGGCGGTGGCCAGGGCGGAGGTCCAGATGCACTCCTCCGGCACCTCCAGGCCCATCCCGGCCAGTCGGGCGCTGAGGTCGCGCGGGGTGTAGATGGAGTTGTTGGTGAGGACCAGGAAGGGCTTGCCGGACTCCCGCAGCCTGCGCAGGAACTCCTCCGCGCCGGGGATCGGCGTGCCCTCGTGGATGAGGACACCGTCCATGTCGGTCAGCCAGGACTCGATGGGCTTGCGGTCTGCCACGTGCGTGTCTCCCGAAGTGTTGCAACGTCTTGCGTGGGGCCCTGACCCGGCACAGCCTAATCCGCGCAGGTGACCGAGGACAGGACGTCCCGCTGGGCGGAACGCCGCCGGCGCGCGGCCGGCGCCCGGCGGACGCGCGGCGGACGCGCGGCGTGGCCATCGGGCGACCATCGGGCGGGCGCGCGGCGGCCATCGGGCGACCATCGGGCGGCCACGCAGCGGCCCTCCGCCGGCCCTCCGACCACCCTCCGGTGGGAATCGGGAGCAATCGGGCGCCTCGTGATTGAGTAGGCGGCATGAACCCGCAGACCCCCCGCGCCCCGCACGACCGCCCGCTGCGCGTCGGCCTGATCGGCTACGGCCTGGCCGGATCCGCCTTCCACGCCCCGCTCATCGCCACCACCCCCGGGCTGCGGCTGGACGCCGTGGTCACCGCCAACCCGGAGCGCCGCGAGCAGCTGCGACTGGAGCACCCCGGCGCCCGCGCGGTCGACACCCCCGAGCAGCTGCTCGCCGCCCCGGACGCGCTGGACCTGGTCGTCATCGCCTCGCCCAACCGCACCCACGCCCCGCTCGCCCGCGCCGCCCTGCGGGCGGGGCTGGCCACCGTCGTGGACAAGCCGCTGGCCGGCACCGCCGCCGAGGCGCTGGAGCTGTGCCGGCTCGCCGAGGAGAAGGGCATCCTGCTCTCGGTGTTCCAGAACCGGCGCTGGGACGGCGACTTCCTCACCGCGAGCCGGCTGGTGCGCGGCGGGGCGCTCGGCCGAGTGCACCGCTTCGAGTCCCGCTTCGAGCGCTTCCGCCCCAAGCCCAAGCCGGGCTGGCGCGAGCTGGCCGATCCGGCCGAGGTCGGCGGCACCCTGTACGACCTGGGCAGTCACCTGGTCGACCAGGCGCTCACCCTGTTCGGGCCGGTCGAGACGGTGTACGCGGAGGTCGACGTGCGGCGCGACGGCGCGGTGGTGGACGACGACGCCTTCCTCGCCCTGACCCACGCCTCGGGCACCCGCTCGCACCTGTGGACCAGCGCCATCACCCCGCTGATCGGCCCTCGGCTGCGGGTGCTCGGCGACACCGCCGGCTACGTCAAGCACGGCATGGATCCTCAGGAGGCCGAGCTGCGGTCGGGCCGCCGCCCGGACGACAGCCAGCCGTGGGGCGCCGACCTGCCCGAGCGCTACGGCACCCTGGGCACCGACGAGTCCGTGATCTCCCTGCCCACCGACCCGGGCGACTACCCCGCCTACTACGCCGGCATCGCCGCCGCCCTGGCCACTCCCGGCACCCCGCCCCCGGTCGACCCGCGCGACGCGGTGGCCACCCTCACCGTCCTGGAGGCGGCCCGCACCTCGGCGGCCACCGGAACGACGGTCCGGCTGGACTGACGGCCGGGGCTACGAGGGCTCACAGTCCGATGACCTCCACCGCCGAGCCCAGGCCACGGAAGTCCGCCACGTTGCGGGTGTACAGCGGCAGGCCGTGGGCGGAGGCGACGGCGGCGATCATCAGGTCGATCCGGCGGGGGCGGGGCTGGCGTCCGGCGGCGATGGTCAGGGTGACGAGGGTCCCGTAGCGGGCGGCGGCGGCCGCGTCGAAGGGCAGCGGGTCGAAGTCGGCCATCGCCGCGCCCAGCACCTCGAGGCGGGCGGCCCGGCTGACCGGGTCGCGGGCCATCGAGACGCCCTGCTGGAGTTCGGCGAAGGTGATCGCGGTCAGCTCCGGGACGGCGGGCAGGTCGGCGGGGTTCAGCAGGGCCAGGTCGATGTAGACGCAGGTGTCCAGCACTCCGGCGGGCCGCCGCCGGGGTGCTCTGCGGCGCTCAGCCACGCCGCCGCTCGAACGGGTCGTCGCCGTCGTCCCCCACCAGCTCCTCGGGGCCGAAGTACTCCTCGGCCTCCTTGCGCATCTCCTGGTAGTCCACCCGCGGCAGCTTCACGTGCCGCGCCACCAGTTCCTCCGCCGTGAGCCGCCGGCGCCCGGACACCGGCCGCAGCTCCGCGACCTCGACCCCGTTCCTGGTGATGTGGAAGGTCTCCCCGGCCTCCACCGCGTCCATCACCGCGGCGGAGTTGTTCCGGAACTCCCGCTGGGTAATCGTCTTCATGGATCCACGGTAGCCCCGCGTAGCCCCGGTGGCTACGGCCGTGCAAGAGCACGGGAACGCGGGAACTCGGCGGGCCGTACGATCGTCCTGCTGACGTCTGCACGTTTGAACGCGTGAACGTCTGCACGCGTGAACGTCCGGTACCGGGAAGCATCGAGAGGGGGCGTGCCGTGGGTGTCGTCGCGATGCTGCTGGGCCTGCTCCGGGTGTTGACCGGGGAGCTGGTGACCGACGGCGGCGCGCTGGCGTCCGTCGCCGCCGTGGCGGCCGTGGTCCTGGTGGCCGGTGCGGTCGCCGGGGCGCTGGCCGGGGCGCGGCTGTTGGGGGCGCGGGCGCCGGCGGCGGTGCGCAGCGGGGTGCTGCGACGCCTGGCGTTCGGTACGGCGTTCCTTCCGCAGCGTGATCCGGACGCCCGGGGCAGGCGACGCCCCAGGGCGCCGGGAGCGGCCCCGGCGGCCGCGTAACCCCCTTTTCGCCGTAGGTTCTTCGCGGCCGTCCTCCGCCGATCACTCATGTCCTGAGACCCCGGAGGGCTCGCTCCACCATGTCCGTTCTGTCTGTTCTCGACCCGGCCGTCACCGTCGCCCACGCCGCGGTCGCCGCCATCGCCCACGTCCTGCCGACCGCGCTGGCGATCGTCCTGTTCGTCCTCGTCGTCCGGCTGGCGCTGCACCCGCTGGCGCGGGCGGCCGCGCGCGGGGAGAAGGCCCGCTCGACGCTCGCGCCGAAGATCGCCGAGCTGAACAAGAAGTACCGGAACCGCCCGGAGAAGCAGCGTGAGGCGCTGGCGGAGCTGTACCGGAAGGAGCAGGTCTCGCCGTTCGCGGGGTGCCTGCCGATGCTGGTGCAGATCCCGTTCTTCTCGGTGATGTACCGGCTGTTCACCACCCCGAACGACCTGCTGGACAACACCCTGTTCGGGGTCCCGCTCGGCCTGCACGTCGGAAACGCGCACGGCGCCGGGCAGTTCGCGGTGTTCGCGGTGCTGGAGGCCGGGCTGGCGGCCGTCGGGTACGTCAACTACCGCCGGGCCCGGCGGGCGGCGGCGGCGCAGACCACCCCGCAGCCGGGGGCGGCGCTGCTGCCGTACCTGTCGTTCGCCTCGGTGCTGTTCGCGCTGCTGGTGCCGGTGGCCGCCTCGCTCTACCTGGTGACGACCAGCGTGTGGTCCGCGGCCGAGCGGGCCTGGCTGTACCGGGGTACCAACCAGGCCCCGGCGACCGCGCTGGCGCTCTGACCGCGGAGGTCCCGGAAGGAGGCCTCGGAGGAAGGCGTCGGAAGAAGGTCGCGGAAGCAGGCCTCAGAAGTGGCGCAGCAGCTCCGGGAAGGCCGTGAGCTGCAGTGTCGCCTCGTCCGGGCCGAGGTCCGTGTGCTCCAGTACCCAGGTGTGCTCGTGCGGGATGAACACGGTGCGCAGGCCGGCCCGGCGGGCGGGGGCGATGTCGGACTTGGGCGAGTTGCCGATCATCCAGGTGCGGTCCGGGTCGAGCTCGAGCTCGGCGGTGAGCTGCCGGTAGGTGTCGACGGACTTCTCGGCCACGATGTGGATGCCGCGGAAGTGGTGGTCGATGGTGGAGGCCGTCACCTTGGCCCGCTGCTCCTCCTGGTCGCCCTTGGTGAGCAGGAGGAGCTGGTGGCGGTCGGCGAGGACGGTGAGGGTGTCGGCGACGCCGGGGATCAGCTCGACCTCGCCGCGCCGGGTGAGCGGGGCGAGCAGCTCGTCGATCCGGGCCAGCTCGGCCGCGGTGGGGGTGCGGTCGTGGTTCAGCTGCCGCAGGCAGTCCGCGAGGCTCTGCCGGAAGACCGCGGCGCCGTAGCCGAGGGCGGCGGCGTTGGCGGCCTCGATCCGGTCGAGCAGGGTGCGGGTGGCGTCCCGCTCGGCCGGGGTGGCGACCCAGTCCAGGAAGCCGTCGATGACCCGCTCGAAGAGGACGTTGTTCTCCCAGAGGGTGTCGTCGGCGTCGAAGATGAGGATCTGGTCGGTGTGCATCAAGGGTCCTTACCTGGCGGGCGGTTCAGGCGAGCAGGCGGGCGGCGCGGTCGAGGGTCTCGCGGAGGTTCTCCTCGGTGGTCCGCTGCCTGGCCTCCTCGACGGTGAGCCACTCCAGTGGGGAGGCGGGGTTCTCCGGCCGGGCGTCGTCCGGGGTGCCGGTGGCCAGTAGGAAGCGCAGGTCGGCGTGCTCGTGGGCGGGTTCGACGGGCGAGGCCGGGACGGGCACCACCGCGAGGTGGACCAGGGCGGCGTCGGGCCAGGGGGTGAGGTCGGTCAGACCGGTCTCCTCCAGGCCCTCGCGCACGGCGATGTCCAGCGGCAGGGTCTCCCCCGGGTCGCCGTGACCGCCGACCTGCAGCCAGGCCTGCTGGCGGACGTGCCAGCGCAGCAGCACCCGGCGGGTGGGCGGGTGGACGATCAGCGCGGAGGCGGTGAAGTGCAGCGGGGTGCCGCGGTCCCAGGCGTCGGGGGCGTCGACCAGGGCGCGGGCCCGGGCGTGGTCGGCGGTCTCGACCGGGCCCTGCGGCCGGTGGTCGGCCAGGAGTCGGGCCAGGTCGGGGCTCTGCGGGGCGGTGCCCGTGGTCACCATGATGCTGTGCTCTCCTCGTTCCGCCCTGGGGCCGCGTCACGCCGCCCCGCCTCGGGCCGCGTCACGTCGAGGAGCGCCAACGGGCTTGCGGGGAGCGGGCGATAAGGCCCGGGGGCTCCGGTTCCGGTGAACCCGGCAACCCTAGCCCGGCGGTGCCCGGGCGGCCCACCGGTTTTCCCGGCCCGGGGGCGTACCTGCTGGTCAGGGCGCCCGCCCGGAGGCCGTAGCCTTTGGTGACCGTTTCGGGACAGGTGGAGGGATGTCGTCATGGTGGCTGCTCCGGCGCTCGCCGAGCTGCGCGAGGTGTGCCAGCCGCAGGCCAAGCTGCAGAGCCGCAACGGTGAGCACTGGGCGGGTCGGATGTACATGCGGGCGATCTCGCTGCGGACCACCCGGCAGCTGGTGCGCACCTCCGTCTCGCCGAACACCCTGACCTGGGTGATGGTGGTGTGCGGGGTCGGCGGCGGCGCGGCCCTGCTGATCCCCGGCCCGACCGGCGCGGCGCTCGCGGCGGTGCTGTTCCAGCTGTTCCTGCTGTTCGACTGCGTGGACGGCGAAGTGGCGCGCTGGAAGCGCCAGTTCAGCATGGCCGGGGTGTACGTGGACCGGCTCGGCGCCTACCTGGCGGACGCCGCGCTGATGATCGGCGCGGGGGTACGGGCGGCGCGCGGCGGCTCGGAGCTGTGGGTGTCGGCGGGCCTGGCGGCCGCCCTGGGCGTGGTGCTGCTCAAGGCCTCGACGGACCTGGTGGACGTGGCCCGCGCCCGCAGCGGGCAGCCGCCGGCGGACGAGGAGTCGACCCAGCCGCGCTCCCAGGGCATCGCGACGGCCCGCCGGTTCGCCTCGATCTTCAAGATCCACCGGGTGACGAACGGCATCGAGGCCTCGCTGGTGCTGCTGGCGGCGGCCGCGATGGACGCCGGGCTGCACAACCTGGACGCGACCCGGTGGACGCTCGCCGGGATCACGGTGATCACCTGGGGGATGGTGGTGGCGCACCTGGCGTCGATCCTGTCCTCCTCGCGGCTGCGCTGAGGCCCGGCCGGGATCGGTCGGCGCCTGACGCCGGCCGCTACCCGTGCCGGGCCGGCTCGCTGCGAGGCTCGCCGTCGGGCTCGCTTTCGATTTCGAGATCGGAGCCGGGCCCGACCCCGGGCTCGTTGCGGGCGAGCGCGGCGAGGACGGTGTCGAGCAGCCCGGGGAAGCGCCGTTCGAGGTCGACCGTCCGCAGGGCGGAGAACCGGCGGTTGGCGTCCTCGCGCTGGCTGATCACGCCGGACTCGCGCAGCACCTTGAAGTGGTGGCTCAGGGTGGAGGGCGCGACGTCCACCGGGAAGGTGCCGCAGGCGCGTTCGGGCTCGGCCCGCAGAACGCGAACGATGGTCATCCGGGTGGGGTCGGAGAGCGCGTGCAGGACGTCGTACAGGTCGATCTCCTCGGTCGCGGGGTGTACGAGCGCCGGTCGGCGGCGGGTGCTGCGGGGCACGTTCAGACCTCCTCTGATCTGGGATGTTCGACAAACGCCGAAACGGGCTGGTACCACTGTGCCACGGCAATTTCGCCGTTCGTCGAACATCGTAGTCGAGGGGGACCGACATGCGCGCACTGGTGATGACCGCACCCGGTGGAGCCGAGAACTCCGAGATCCGGCAGATCGAGGCACCACGCCCGGGCCCCGGCCAGGTGGCGATCGACGTCGCCTGGGCCGGACTGAACTTCGTGGACGTGATGGCCCGTCGGGGCGACGGCGGGTACGACGCCGAGTGGCCGTACCTGCCGGGCAAGGAGGTCGCCGGTACGGTCCGGGAGCTCGGCGAGGGCGTCACCGGGCTGGCCGTGGGCGACCGGGTGGTCGCCGCACCGGTCGGCGGCGGGCTGGCCGAGGTCGTGGTCGCCGACGCCGTACTGACCCTGCCCGTCCCGGACGGGCTGGAGCTCAGCGCCGCCGCGGCCGCCCCGCTCGGCATCGCCAGCGCCGTCCTGCTGCTGACCGACTCGGGCCGGCTGACCGCCGGGGACAACGTCCTGGTCCACTCGGCCGGCGGCGGCATCGGCAGCGCGATCGCCCAGCTCGTCCCGCTGCTCGGCGGCGGGGGCACCCTGATCGGCACGGTCGGCCGCCCGGAGAAGGCCGCGGCCGCCGTCGGCCTCGGCTACCACCACGCCTTCGCCCGCGACGAGAAGCTCGCCGACGCCGTCCGCACCGCCACCGACGGCCGGGGCGTCGACCTGGTGCTCGACCCGCTGGGCACCGCCGCGCTGGAGCTCGACCTGACGGTCGCGGCGCCCGGCGGCCGGATCGTCCTGTTCGGCAACGCGGGCGGCGGCGAGGTCGGCGACCTGCCCCCGCTCGGCCGGCTGATGGCCGGCAACCTCTCCGTCACCGGCTTCAGCCACCGCGGCTTCGCCGCCACCGCCCCCGAGCGCCTCGCCCGGGCCATCCGCACCACCCTCGACCTGCAGGCGAACCGCGGCCTCACCATCCCGCTCACCGAACTGCCGGGCCTGGCGGCCGTACCGGCCGCGCACGACGCGATGCAGGAGGGGCGGGCCACCGGCAAGTACGTGGTGCGCGTGGGCGGTTGACCTGGGGCACCGGACGGTCAGACGGTGAAGACCGCCCCCGGGTCGGCGCGCTCGACCGGCCCGGCGAAGCGGGTCGCGGCGCGGGCCACCGCCGCCGCGGGGGTCAGGGCCCGGCCGACGTGGGTGACGACCAGGCGGCCCGCACCGGCCGCGGTGGCGGTCGCACCGGCCTGCTCGGCGCTGTGGTGGGCGGGGTCGTCGCCCTCCGCCTCGCACAGCAACAGGTCGCAGCCCGCGGCCAGTTCGGCGAGCGCGGCGCAGGGCGCGGTGTCGCCGGAGTAGACCAGCGAGCGACCGCCGGCCTCCACCCGGAGCGCGAAGGCCGGCATGCCGTGCTCCACCGCCCGGCTGGCCAGCGTGAGCGAGCCGACCACGGCCCGCTGCCCGTCGGACAACTCGGTGACGGCGAAGGCGGATTCGACCGGGCTGCGGCGCGCCGAGTTGGTCAGGAAGTCCGCCAGCCGGTCGGCGGTGCCGGGCGGGCCGTAGAGCGGGATCGGCGCGGCGAGCCGGATGTCCGCGTACAGGGCGCCGTAGTAGGCGGTGAGCAGGTCGGCGCAGTGGTCGGCGTGCAGGTGCGAGATCCAGATCGCGTCCAGCTCGTCCAGCCGGGCGTACCGCTGCAGCGGCCCGAGGGTGCCGGTTCCGGCGTCCACCCACACCCGGGTGTCGGCGGCCGTCACCAGGTAGCCGGAGCAGGGGTTGTCCGCGCTCGGGTAGGGGGTGGCGCTGCCCAGGACGGTGAGCCGCAGCGGTGCGTCGGTGTCGGTGTCTGGCATCCGCCGAGCCTAGCGAGAGGGGCTGGTAGCGGGCATAGGCCGGGCTGGAGCGGCGTTGGTCCCGGCATGACCAAGGTTCTGGTGATCGGCGCGAACGGCAGTGTGGGCAGGCACGTTGTGGCCTCGCTGGTCGAAGGCGAGCACGAGGTGCGGGCGTTGGTGCGGGACACCGCCAAGGCCGCGCCGCCCGCGGGGGTGGAGACCGTCCGGGGTGATCTGGCGGTGCCGGAGAGCCTGGCGGCCGCGCTGGGCGGCGGGGTGGAGGCCGTCTACCTGATGTGGCCCGGGATCCCGGTGCAGCCGCGCGTGGTGGAACTGATCGCCGAGCACGCCAGGAGGGTCGTCTACCTCTCGACGGACGTGCCGGATCTCGCCGACGACGAGCCGCCGGTGATCTTCCACCAGGAGATCGAGCGGCTGATCCGCAAGTCCGGCCTGGGCTGGACCTTCGTGCGGGCGATCGACTTCGCGGGCAACACGCTCGGCTGGGCCGACCAAGTCCGCGCGGGCGTCGTCCGCTGGCCGTACGGGCGGGCCCGCCGCTCGCTGGTCCACGAGCGCGACATCGCGGACGTGGCCGTGCGGGCGCTCACCGAGGACGGGCACGACGGCGCCAAGTACCTGGTCACCGGGCCCGAGTCGATCGCCCACGCCGACCTGGCACGGATCATCGGCGAGGAGCTCGGCACCGAGGTGCGCTGGGAGGAGCTGGCGCCCGAGACGGCCCGCGAGCAGCTGACGGCGGCCTGGGGCAACGCGGCGTTCGTGGAGTCCCGGCTGGCGGCCTGGGAGTCGTTCAGCCGTGAGCCGGAGCGGGTGACGGACACCGTGGAGCAGGTGCTCGGCCGCCCGGCCCGCGGCTTCCGCTCGTGGGTGCGGGAGCACGCGGAGGACTTCCGGTGAGAGCCTTCGGTCGGGGCCCCCGCCGCACTGCGCGGGCCCCGACCCGGAGCGCAAGCCTCAGGCGTCGAAGGTCAGCACCGCCTTGCCGTGGAGCCGCCCGGCGAGCAGGGCGTCGACGGCCTCCGCCGCGCCGTCCCAGCTGCCGCGCCAGGTGATGCCCGGGTCCAGCTCCCCCGCGGCGACGCGGTGGGCGAGCCAGCCGAGGTCCCGGCCGAGGCCGGTGCAGCCGAGCAAAAAGAAGGTCACCAGGCTGCGGTCGTGGCGCTGCTGATCGCCGAACAGCGCGCCGAACGGGAACTCCTCCCCCTTGCCCGCGCTGTGCCCGGCGGCGACCAGGGTGCCGCCCTCGCTCAAGGCGTCGTAGGCCTCGACCAGTTGGGGCCCGCCGACGAGGTCGACCACCCCGTCGACCGGGCGCGAGGCCTGCCCTGGCGTGCCGACCACCTCGTGGGCGCCCAGCCGCTGCAGCAGGGCGCGGTTCTCCTCGGGTGCTCCGGTGGACGCGATCACGTGCGCCCCTGCGGCGCGGGCGAGTTGGACGGTGTACCGGCCGACGCCGCCGGTGGCCCCGGTGACCAGGACGGTGCGGCCGAGCAGCGGCCCGGTGCGGTGCAGGGCGCGCAGGGCGGTGAGGCCGGCGACCGGGATGGTGGCGAGCGCCCCGGGGTCGGCCCCGGCGGGTGCGACGCCGATCATCTCGCTGTCGACGGCCCGCAGCTCGGCCCAGGCACCGGCGGGCATCAGGGTGACCACCGGGGTCCCGGCCGCCGGGCCGGAGCCGTCGGCGGCGGCCCGTTCCACGACTCCGGCGGCGTCCCAGCCGAGGACGGTGCCGTCGGGGGCCGAGTCGAGTCCGAAGGCGACCTCGCCGTAGTTGAGCGAGGTCGCGGTGACCCGGACCAGCGCCTGGTGCGGCGCCGGTTCGGGGTCGGGAGCGGTGCCGAGGCGCAGGCGGCCGGGGGCCGAGCGGTCGACCAGGAGTGCACGCATGGAGGATCCTCCCCTAGATTCTGCCACTGAGTGGCATAAGCCTACAGGTGGCAATCGCTGCCCGGATACACTGGCGCCGATGACTCCCGAGAACCCCGCCCAGCCCGCACTCCCGCTGCGCGAGCGCAAGAAGCTGCGCACCCGGCAGGCGCTGATCGACACCGCCCTGGACCTGTTCGGCGAGCGCGGCTTCGACCGGGTGACGCTGGACCAGCTGTGCGAGGCGGTCGAGGTCTCCAAGCGGACGTTCTTCCGCGCGTTCACCAGCAAGGAGGACGTCGCGGCGGCGCCCACCCAGGACCTCTGGACGGCGTTCCTGGAGGTGCTGGAGAACCGCCCGCCGCAGGGCCGCCGCCTGGTCACCCTGTACGAAGAGGTGCTGGTCGAGGCGATCGGCCGGATGCCGAGCGAGGGCTGGGCCGAACGCGCCCTGGCCAGCCGGAGATTGGCCGCCGTGACACCCTCGATGGACGCCCACGGGCTGGCCTTCTGCGACCGCGTCAGCCGGGAGGCGGTGGCCGTCACGGAACGGCGGTTCGCGCTGGACGCTGACGGGGAGGACGTCGCCGGCCTGCGCATCCGGCTCGCGCTGGACATGCTGGTCTCCGCCTTCCACCAGGCCCTCGCCACCTGGGTGGCCCAGCCCTCCGGACACACCCGCGAAGACCTCACCCGACGCCTCCGGGCCGCCTGCGCCGAACTGCCGGGCGCCCTCGCGGCAACGGCGCAGCCACGCGACGAAGCGGCCGCGAGCTAGCCGGCCAGGTGGCGGCCGAAGAAGCGCCGGACCGCGCGGCGGACCTCGGGGACCGAGACGGTGGGCGCGACGCCGCCGATCAGGGCGTTCCGGCGCTCGGCCGTGATCAGTCCGGCCGCCTGGAGCTGGGGCAGCATCGCCGCGAAGTCGGTGAACGCCCAGTGGTCGGCGTCGGCGACAAGCGCGCGGCGGACGGTACGGCCCGAGTGGGCGGCGAGGGCCGACCAGGAGCGGTCCAACTCCGGTCGGCGGGCGAAGTGTTCGCTGCCGAGCAGGAGGAGCGGGCGGTCGACCCCGGCCTCGGCGACCGGGAAGAGCGCGCCGGACGGGGAGTCCAGGTAGCCCTCCAGGTTGATCCCGGCGCGGACCTGCCGGTCCTCGTGCAGCAGCTCGGCCACCGCGCCGCCGCCCGCCGAGTGCCCGTACACACCGAGGCGGAGAGGGTCGAGGACGGCGGCGAGGCCGGGCGGCAGGGGCAGATCGCCGGCGTGGTCGACCGAGACCACGACCGCGCCGTGCGCGGCCAACTCCTCGGCCAGGCAGGTGCCCAGGCCGCGCGGGTCGCCGCCGCCGGGGCTGTGCACCAGCACCGGGCGCCGGCGACCGGGCAGCGGTGGCGCTCGGCAGCCTGCTGCTGCGGACCACCTCGTGACCGCCGGCGGCGCGGTCAGTCCCGCTCGACGGCCAGCTCGATCTCCCGGTGCGTCTCGTCGCCCGGCACCGGCACGGACACGCCGGAGTGCTTGAAGCCGGCCCGTACGTACATCGCCTCGGCGCGGGCGTTGTTCTCGTGGACGAACAGCCGGACCCGCTGGAGCCGGGGTTCGGTGAGCGACCAGGCCCAGTCCCGGGCGGCCCGGATCAGCTGGTGCGCGAGGCCGGTGCCGCGCGCCTCGGGGCGGACGTAGACGCCGACGACGTGGCCCTGCGGGACGGTGATGACGTCGCCGCCGAGGGCGCCCGCCCCGCCTGGCTGCTCGACCAGCACGGTCATGGTGCCGAGCCAGCGCCCGTCGGGGGCCTCGGCGACGGCCTGCCACACGGATTCGCCCTCGGCGGCGCCGGTGGTGCGCTCCTGCCAGAACTCGTCGGGCCTGGCGGAGGCGTTCTCGTACGTGTCCAGGAAGGCGAGGTTCGCGATCGGGTCCCGCAGCGCGGCGAGGCGGATCTCCTTGACCCGCTCCCACTCCTCGGCCCGTACTCGTCTGATGATGGTGCTCATCGCACGATCATCACGAGTGTCGGGCCGCGCTGACAACCCCCTTTCCGGACCGCTGAGCTGGGCGTTCCCCCAGGTCTGTGCGGAGCGCCATTAGGCGGTCTTGAGGGTGCCGCCGTCGATGACGTGGTCGGCGCCGTGGATGTTGCCGGCGCGGTCGGACAGCAGGAAGGCGACCAGGTCCGCCACCTCCGCGGGCTCGGTGAGACGGCCCGAGGCGATGCCGATCCGGCCGGGTAGCCCCGCGAGCAGGTCGCCGTGCCCCACCCCGGACGCGGCGGCCACCTTGCCGCCGAAGCCCTCGGGGTCGGTCCACAGCGGACTGGCGACCACACCCGGGGAGACGGTGTTCACGCGGACGCCGCGCGGCGCCAGTTCCTCGCTGAGCCGCTTGCCGAACAGGGACAGCGCCGCCTTGGCCTCCGCGTAGCCGACCGGCGAACCGGTGGGCATCCGGGCGTTGACCGAGGAGATGTTCACGATCGCGCCCCGGCGCTCCAGGATGCTCGGCAGCGCCGCCCTGGTGGTCCGCACCGCGCTGAACAGGTTGAGGTCGAAGAGCCGCTGCCACTGCTCGTCGTCGGTGTCCAGGAAGCCGCCGAGGGACAGCCCGTCCGGGTCACCGGCGCCGACGTTGTTGACGAGGAAGTCGATGCCGCCGACCGCCGCCAGCGCGTGGTCGACGACCGACCGCGCCCCGTCGCGGGTGCTCAGGTCGACGGAGACGGCGGCGGCCGCGACCTCCTTGAGATCGGACGTCACGGTACGGGCGGCGCCGACCACCCGGACGCCCTCCGCGGCCAGGGTCCTGGCGATGGCGAGGCCGATGCCGCGGCTCGCGCCGGTGACCAGTGCGGTCCTTCCGCTGATGCCGAGGTCCATGGTGTTCCCCCTCCTGAGGAGTTCTTGAACTGCAGGTCTAAAACTGGGGCGCAAAATGGCAACCGCCGGGGGCGGCGGGTTTCAGAGGCCGGCCAGGGCCGTGTCGATGATCCGGACGAGCACCGGCCGGTCGTAGGTCTTGGTCATGACCCGCAGGCCCGCGAGGACGGTCTGGAGGTACAGGGCCTGCGCCTTGGCGTCGACGCCCCCGTCGATGTCGCCATCGCGCTGACCCCGTTCGATGCGGGCGGCGAACATCCCGACCATCCGCTCCTCCATGCGGTGCACCGCACGGGTCGCCTCCTCGTCGCGCCCGCCGAGTTCGGTGACGGTGTTCTGAGCGAGGCAGCCGCGGCGGACCGGCCCGTCCAGGTCCATGTCCACGAGCAGCAGGAAGTACGCGCGGAGGCGCTCCTTGGCGCTGCCCGGCCGGGAGAGGAACTCCTCGGTGATCTCCGCGCCCATGCGGGTGTAGAGGTCCAGCGCCTTCGCGAACAACTGACGCTTGGAACCGAAGGAGTGGTAGAGGCTGCCCTTGGCCACCCCGGTCGCCTCGGCGAGGTCGGCCGGGGAGGTCTCGGTGTAGCCCTTGGTCCAGAAGGTCTCCATCGCCTGCGCGATGACGACGTCCGGCTCGAAGCTCTTCGGCCTGCCCACGCGGCTACCGTAGTGATTATTTGACCTCAAGGTCAACTACTGCTCCGGAGGAGAGCACCGTTGGCCTAACCTGGCTCCGTGACACAGCAATTGAGCACGGTGGTGCTGATGTGCGGCCTCCCGGGAGCGGGCAAGACCACCTACGCGATGGGGCTGGTGCGACGCGGCTACGTACGGCTCTCGATCGATGAGGTGGTCTGGCAGCGCCTCGGGCAGCGCGATGCCGGCCTGGTGCTGGAGACCGAGGCGTACGACCGGCTCAAGGAGGAGGTCCGCCGCGAGCAGCGGCAGGAGTTGGTCGAGCTGATGCTGGCCGGACGCGATGTGGTGGTGGACTACAGCTTCTGGAGCCGCGCCGCCCGCGACGACTACAAGGCGCTGATCGAGAACCACGGTTGCCACTGGGAACTGATCCACCTCAAGGCCGACCGGACGACGCTGGAACGCCGCCTCGAGGTCCGGAACGGCGAGGAAGGCGCCAACTCCGTCACCGTGGACGAGACGCTGCTCGAGCGCTATCTGGCCGACTTCGAGGAGCCGGAGGGAGAGGGCGAGCAGGTCTTCATGCAGTCCTCGACCTGAAGACAGCGGGGGTGTGCGCAGGAAGTCGGGCGGGTCGACTTCCTGCGTGCCGACGGGGGTTGGGAGTTGGGCCACTACGGAAAGTGGGTGTCCCCGGAGGAGGGGCGGGCCGCGTCCGGGTTCCGCCGGAGGCCGGAGGACCGGGTTTCGCAGAGAGCACCGAAGAGGGCGGCGAGGAGGTTGAGGATCAGGAGTCCGAGCATCGGCAGTGGCCGCCGTCGCGGTTGCGCTTGTACTCGCGCAGGAGCGCGAGGAGGTTGATCAGGGTGCTCGCCGGGATGTTGCCGAGGTTGACGAGCCGGCGGCCGTGGAGGTTGGCCTCGCCCGGCTGGGCCGAGGGCCAGAGGAGGCCGAACTCGCGGCCCTCTGCGCGGAGTTCGATGATCAGTCCGGTGAGCTGGCGGCCGCTGAGGTGGAGCAGGGCGGGGTCGGCCGGGTGGATGGGGTGGTGGGCGCTCACGCGTCACCGTCCAGCTCGAACCAAACGATCTTGCCGAGCTTCTGGGGGCTGACGCCCCAGCGGTGGGTGAGGGCGGCAACCAGGTGGAGGCCCCGGCCGGACTCGGCGAGGGGGTCGAGCTCGCGCTGCTCGGGGAGGGTGGAGGAGCGGTCGGAGACCCCGACGCGGAGGGTGTTGTCGCGGAAGAGGATGACGACGCCCGGGGCGGGGGTGTCGCCGTGGCGCCAGGCGTTGGTGATGAGTTCGACCAGACACAGCTGGGCGTCGGCGATGCGGGACGGGGACCAGCTCACGAGGGTGAGGGTGTCCTCGAGGGTGTCGCGGGAGAGGGTGAGGGAGGGGGTGTTGAGGTTGCGCACAGGGATCTCCCATAGGGCAAAAGGATGCTGACGATCCGTTCGGTGATCGGTGCATCACTGACTGTAGAGCACGACACTCACATGTGCCACTGGATCCGGAAACATGGACCACCCGTAGTCGCTGGACTGTTGACGGGCCGACGTAGATGCTTGGGCCATGCCACCACGGACCACCCCAACAGCCCGGCAGGAACGGTTGGGCATCGAGCTGCGGAAGATGCGAGACAGCGCCGGCCAGACAACCGCTCAAGCCGCCGCCGTCTTCGGCCTGGATCGTACGAAGATCACTCAGGTTGAGAAGGGGCACTACCCCATCACGGCCGAGCGAGTTCGGGCGCTCGCTGAATCCTTCGGCGAGACTGATACCGCGTTCATCGAAGCCCTTGCAGCCATGGCCGAGGACCGGCGCAAGGGTTGGTGGGACGAGTACCGGGGCTTCGTACCGCAGGGCTTTCTCGACATCTGCGAGTTCGAGCACCATGCGAAGGGCATGTACTCCTACCAGATCTGCCATCCTCCCGGACCCATGCAATCGGAGCGGTACAGCCGCGCAATCTTCCAGGACAGTCAGGTCCAGCTGACTCCGCGCGTGGTGGAAACACGTGTCGAGCAACGAATGCGGCGCTCAGAGATGCTGATGGCAAAAGGCACCCATCCCTATACCGCAATCGTCCACGAGGCGGCCCTCCGCATGCAGTTCGGCGGCCGTGATGTGGCACGGGAACAGTTGGACTGGATGCTGGAGTTGTCTCAGCTGCCACACGTCACGCTTCGAGTGATCAGCTTTGCAGCGGGAGGCTTCAAGGGGCCCGGCCAGGCCATCTACTACGCCAACGGGCCGGTGCCCCGACTCGACACGGTCAGTTACGACTCCATGGAGGGGCCGATCTTCCTCCACCTGGCCGAGCACCTGGAGGAGTACCGCTCAGTCATCGAGCAGATGACTGAGCGGTCTCTCTCGGTCGAGGACTCCCGCGATCTGATCGCGAAGATCAAGAAGGAGATATAGCCGATGGAGAACCGCTCCTGGATTCGGCCCAGTGCATGCTCCAATGCGGGCAACTGCCCGGAGGTGGCCGTCACTTCCGATGCCGTCTACGTCCGCAGCAGCCTCCTGCCCGACTCCGTCGCCCAACTCACCCCCACCGAATGGCGCGACCTCGTCTCCGCCATCCGCGACGGGGAGTTCGACCTCTAGCCCCAACCGCACCGGCCGGCTCCCACCGGCCGGTGCTTCCATGTTGCCCCTCGATTCGGATCACGGGCGTTGACCTGCTAGTCTTCTTCTCGTCGCGAGGGAGAAGATTCCTCGTCAGGCGTCAGCGGTGCTACCAGAGCACGTCCTACTTTCAGTAGGAAGAGTCCGTGCAACCCGGGCCTGGCGCTCCACAGTCGGAAGGGTCCGGCACCTCCACAGGTGCCGGACCCTTCCGCATTTGCCACCACACCGCTCAGCTTCGCGCCATGGTCCACAGCTGATGACCGCGCGTTCGGTCCCGACGACGAGGCATCCACCCACCCCAGGGCCTCACAAGGGCAAGTCATCCGGGCGGAGTCCGCACCCGAACCGGATTGCCTCGAACCGCCCAACGGCCGCCGCCCGCACCGACGAACCGAGCTCCCCCGGCCTCCCCTCCGCGGTTCGGAGCACGGCCGCCGAGCTGCTAGTATTCTTCCTGTCGCGAGGGAGATGATTCCTCGTCAGGCGTCAGCGGTGCTACCAGAGCACGTCCTACTTTCAGTAGGAAGAGTCCGTGCAACCCGGGCCTGGCGCTCCACAGTCGGACGGGCCCGGCAAGTCATGTGAGGGCCGTCGGTT